>JAFAHI010000233.1 GCA_019237325.1 Verrucomicrobiota bacterium
CTGGGCTACAAATATTTCGCCGCTACGCGGCTGTTGAATCGCGGCTTCGCTGCCAATCACATCGACCGATTGCGTGGGGGTCGGATGCTAAAAGAAACTCAGGTGATTTAATCCTTCCTGCAATTCTACATCTACCGGAGCCGGGCGTGCGTTGCTCAACAGGTAGACAAGCTGCATTGGGCTAGCGTCTGGTGGCACTTCGCGCGGATGATCGTTTTCGTTGTCGACAATCCATTCGGATTTATCGGGTAAGTTATAAACCACGAACACGTGGCTGCCGGTAATACCGGTGTCGCGAATGTGCCATCGATAAAAAATCAGCCGGCCGTGAATGCCGTTAGCCGCAAGTTTTGAAGAAAGAGCGACCGCATAATCCATGCATTCACCATCTTTACCTTTGCCATGGATCGCCGGGTCGCTGGCCAGACGATAATGCAAAGGCTCCTGGCTGACCGAAAAGGCGCTAACAATCAAGCCAGCGCTAATAAGAACAAACACCGTTATTATAATTCGTTTCATTGTTACCCTCCGGTTCTGGCTGACGAGGTCTCAGTCCGGCTTACTTAGTTCCCCTCGAAAAACAGCAGTCCTCTCTTCCGTTGTAGAATTCGAGCAGGTGAAGCTGCCCGGTCGGTAAGGTTCAGACCTGAGAGAGGGATCCTCCCTCACGAAGGAAAATCTCCTTCGCCGGTTTCGAAAGGGTTGCTCAGACTGGGAGCTTAGCGTGTCCTAAGCTTCTTAACCGATCCCACCCTTTCCTTAAGCGCCCCATAGAGCGTGTGACACTGAGCGTACTTCATAATCAACACGCGTTTCAGATAAAGCACGTTGCGTGCCAGGTGTGCTTTCCCTACAGAGGGGCTAGCTGCCGATCTCATCCGTGCGAAAAATCGACCATTTTCCGGGCAAGGCGTTGTGTCGTTTTTTGGGAAAGGGTGAGGTGGGGAGAGTGTACCAGGGGACCAACTATAAGGGGCGTTGCATTCAGGTTGCTATCCCGGGGCTGTCTGCGACCTAAAAGCGAGAATCCGGATTACTGGTTGCGCAAACTGAAACCTACAACTAATGGGAGATGGCCGCGAACTTTTCGTCGATTGACCGGAGTCGTCTTGATAAGTCGCGCGCGATATTTAGGATGACGATCGCGTACTGATCCGGCTGATGGCGGTAGAGGTGGTATAGGTCGGTGCCTTTGAGGGCAAAAAGAGAGGCCGGTTCGGCAGCCCGGAGCGAGGCGGAACGAGTTACGCATTCGATCATGGACATTTCTCCGAGGAAATCGCGTGATCCGAACACCGCAAGGACGGTTTCCTTTGGTTGGCCAAGGTACTTCACGACTTCTACTCGGCCTGTATGAATAATGAACATCCGGTTGCCGGCCTCGCCTTCTCTGACAATAACTTGTTTATCATCTGCGGAGACTTCTTCGGCGACCTTAACCAACGCTGACAACGCAGCGTCATTGAGACCCGCAAAGATCGGAATGGTACTCAAAAACTCCTGACGCTCATTTGCAGGGACCATAGCGTTATAGGTTCTAAGTTATAAGTTGTAGGTTTCAAGTTGAGGGCGCTACCCGCCGCCCCTGGCTTTCCGGATGGGCCGCCAGGTGGAGGCGCAGCCGACAACTTAAAACTTAAAACCTGAAACTTAGAACCTAAAACTCATTTAGCTGCCGCGACTTTGTTTACCAGATCCGGCAAGGTTCGCGTACTGATCGGTTTGACGACGTAAGCGTCGCAGCCGGCGGCTATGGCTTCTTCTCGGCTGTACCGCTCCGGGTAAAACGTAACCGCCAATACTGGGATTTTTACCGAGCGCGGGTCGGATCGCAATTTACGGACGAGGGTCAACCCATCGGTATCGGGGAGCGATAGGTCGAGAATAATGATCTCCGGCTTCTCGCGATTGATGGATTCGATCGCCTGGCTTGCGGCTCTCGCTCCACTAACGCGATGGCCGGCCGCACTAAGCACCACGTTGACCAGCTTCAAATGCAACGGGTTATCCTCTACAGCCAAAATTTTAATGGGCGTCCTCCATTCCTTCGTTAGGTTTTTGCTTGCTCCCGGCGTTGCAACAACTCGGCGACTTGGAGGGGTAGCTCTCGCGTGTTAATTGGCTTGGTCACGTACGCATCACACCCCGCTGCGACAGCTCTTTGGCGGTCCGCTTTCATCGCGAACGCAGTCAGCGCCACGATAATGATGTCCGCCGTTAGCGGGTCGCTTTTCAGTCTTTTGGTTAAGGTAAGGCCATCGATCCCGGGAAGGTCGACGTCCAAGAGGATCAGGTCGGGCGGATCCTCTTGCACGCTGGCCGCAGCTTTCTCGCCATCATCGGCTTTTAGCATGCGATAACCCTCAAAGGCGAGAAGCTCAGAGACCAATTTCAAATTGATCGGGTTATCGTCAACTACCAGGACGGTAGCTGCGGGTTTTGCCGGCCGCGGTTCTGTATCGTTCGGTCTCAAGTTTGGGAGTCAGAATCAAACGGCGGCAAAACCATTGGCAGCACAATCGTGAATTTTGTTCCTTTGCCGAATTCGCTCTCGACGTCAATAGTTCCGGACTGCAATTCGACAATTCTTCGCGTCAACGCTAAGCCTAATCCGGTTCCCTGACCTCGGCGTTGCCCTGGGTTGATCTGCTCGAATTGCCTGAACAGACGCTTCAGATCTTCCGGCTTGATGCCGATCCCGGTATCCGCAACCACCAATCGAAAATAGTCCTTGTTGATTTTGGCGGTGATCACCTCAACCGAGCCGCCTTCGTCGGTGAACTTGACCGCGTTCGAAAAGAGGTTGTAAAGAACCTGCTTAAAGCGGTTCCGGTCGAGCGTGACTTCGTCAAAATCGGGGTCCAATCGAATGCCGATTTGGAGCTGCTTTTTCTGAGCGGTGAGTTCGAGGGCCGCATAGACATCATGAACGGCTTTGGCAATCGAGAACGCCTCGGCGGCCAGCTCCATTTTTCCGGCTTCTACTTTAGCGAGATCGAGGACGTCGTTGATGACATGCAACAGGTGTTTCCCACTGTGCAGGATATCTTCCAGATATTCTTTTTGTTTCGGGCTAAGCGGCCCCGGTTTTTCATCGGCTAAGAACTCGGCAAACCCGATAATCCCATTGAGCGGCGTCCTTAGTTCGTGAGACATGTTGGCGAGAAACAAGTCTCTGGCTTCCAGCATCTTCCGCAGCTCGATATTTTTTTCCTGAAGAGCCAGTTCCATGTTTCTGCTTACGGTCCTATCCCTGGTGACTTTGCTGAAACCCAGGAGGCGACCATCCTGGTCTAACACCCTGCTGGTGGTGACCCTGGCCCAGAACCGCTGACCGTCTTTACGAACCCGCCACCCTTCGTCTTGGGTGTGGCCATTGGCTAGCGCGGCTTGCAAGGTTTTCGCGGGTTTCCCGGCGGCTCGGTCCTCTTCGGAATAAAAACAGGCAAAATGCTTTCCGAGGATTTCGTCGGCCCGATACCCTTTGAGCTGTTCTGCACCTGCATTCCAGGTGGCGACCCGGCCGTGTGCGTCCAACAGAAAAATGGCATATTCCTGCAGACTCTCGATAAGCAACCGCATCGAGTCTTCGCGCTCTCGCAGTACCGCCTTGTCCCGGGTCAATCGCTCAGACTCATTCATCATGCCGTCCAATTTATTCTGGGAAGGTATCGCGGAGTATTAGATTTCGAAAGCGCAAGCCGTTGCCGGGTCTGGATGCTTGTCATGAGTGAGACGCAGGTCGAGTGGGATTGGTCTCTGGGTTTTCGGAAGGTCAGTGCTTTTTTTGGGACGTGAACCGTTGTGGTGGTGGCGCTTTGGACGGGTCGCACATCTGGGGAGAATCGACTGATGGGACAAATGCGATGAATCGGTCCCATGAGTCTCATTTGTCCCTTAAGTCCCATCCGTTAACAGCAGCGAAGGCGTCTGATGGTGAGCAGGCGGGTTCCGCACGTGCGGATGTCCAGACCTAAGGACCTGGGCTATAATCTCTAACCCGCCGCGGCGGACAGCATTCTACGCACGTCCGGATGAGCAGGAGCTCATCTCTACCATGTTACCGCCCTACGATTGGTCGGCCGCGCACTGTTGTTGGAATGCTTCTGCTCTCTTCTTAAGTTCATCTGGGGGTACGTCTTCCACATGAGTGGCAATGCCCCAAGAATTACCGAATGGGTCTTTGACTGCTGAGGTGCGATCGCCGTAAAAAGCGTTCTCCGGTGCTCGGACTGACGTCGCGCCTGACTTCAGCGCACGCGCATAAGCGTCATCAACGTCGTCGACATAAACATACAGGGAATTGACTCTGGCGGGCCATTGTGGCTGCGCATCCGCTACCATCAGCGCTGAATCACCAATGCTCAGTTCGGCATGCATGATCTTTCCGCCGGGCCCATCCATTCTGAAGCGGTCTTGGGCGTTGAAAACCTGTTTGATGAAATCAATGAATTCTTGGGCGCCCTCGACAGTGAAGCTTGGCGTAATTGAGTGGTATCCTTCGGGGATCGATTTAGTGGCCATAGGATTAGTTGTTGGGTTTGTTCGGTTGGGGTTTGGGTTTCGTAGATCTCGGGTTTTGGAGAGAAATTGAGACCTGGCTACGTCTTGGGGGCCTTGGAAGTAAACAGTAGGTCAGCAAACAGTGTAGGAGAATCGGAGTGAGAGTAAGCGAGTTGGTTGTTCGAGAGGGTGGACGGGTGAATAGGATCCTAAGAGGTCGAATCAGGTTTCTA
>JAFAHI010000254.1 GCA_019237325.1 Verrucomicrobiota bacterium
GGCTACATAAACTATTTCGATATTCAGGGGCGAAGCTATCAAGTTATTCCTGAGGTGCAGCGGACTCAGCGACTAACTCCGGAGGACCTGACCAAACTCTACGTCAGCGGGCCAAACAACACGCCGGTTCAACTTGGAACGTTCGCGAGTTTAAAACGAGAGGTCCAACCGGAGACCTTGAATCACATGCAGCAGCTGAACTCGGTGACAATCAGTGGAGTTATCCGACCGCCGGCTACAGCCGATGAAGGTCTCAAGATGCTGGACGACGAAGCCGCAAAGATTCTGCCTCGCGGCTACTCAATCGACTACAAGGGTTCTTCGCGTCAACTTCGGACAGAAGGAAACGCGTTTGTTCCAACGATGATCTTATCCCTGATCGTCATTTATCTAGTGTTGGCGGCGCAGTTCGAAAGCTTCCGTGACCCGTTTATTATTCTGATCGGATCAGTGCCTCTAGCTTTGGTCGGAGCACTTACCTTCTGTTTTCTCGGTAATACGTCGATCAACATTTATAGCCAAGTTGGTCTGATCACGCTAACCGGGCTTGTTTCTAAGAATGGGATCCTGATCGTAGAGTGGGCAAACCGGTTACAGGAACAAGGGTTAGATAAGTTCAGCGCGATTCTTGAAGCCGCTGGAACCCGTCTACGGCCTGTCTTAATGACCTCGGTGGCAACAGTGGCAGGTCACTTTCCGCTAATCCTGGTCACTGGGCCCGGTGCGGCGGCTCGGAATAGCATCGGTTGGGTACTTGTCACCGGCATGATCATCGGAACTTGTTTCACGCTATTCGTCGTGCCGTCTTTCTACCTGGTACTGGCTAAAGACCACACCAAAGACCGGCAACGCCGTGGCGATGAGCAGCCGGAGGCCGAAAGAAAACTCGAACCTGCGCTTGCTTAAAACGCTTCAGACCTTTTTACTGCTGTCCTAGTCGAGAGACTCGTTTTGCTATCGCTGAAAACGGGATGGGCGTTTCAAGAAGGGCAACGTCAAGGTCGGATTCTGTGTGACCCGGCGCAATATGGAGCGCCGGGAAACCATGACGGCCATTCATCCTGACCAAGCGTATCGCAAAATGTGCGAACGGCCAAATGGAGACACGTTTGGCCGTTCTTTGTCTGAGCCTTCCAATCGTACTCGTTCTCGTCCTCGACGGGGTATACCGTGGGCGCTGCTAACGGATGGGACTTATGGGACACATGGGACCTATGTAGTCCAAGGCTCGGCACTTCAGACCGTCGACGCCGAGTACGAGGACGAGCGAGCCCTCCTCCTAGCTCCTGGCTTCTGGCTCCTGGCTCCCCTTCTCTCCCATTTCGCCGAACTTCGGCAGCGGCACTACCGGATTAGAATGCAGCGGCCGAACCCGGTCCAGGATCTGGGTAGTCAAACGCGGGGCGGTCCGATAGGCAGCAAAGATTATTTCCAGTTTTGCGTCGAGATTGTCGACCAGGTGCAGAGCCCAAGCTTCCGGCGTTTTGGGTTCTACCGGTGATCCGAACTCTTTCTCTCCGTGGTGCGCGACTACCAAATGGAGCAGATGCAGCCGCACCAACTCGCTTTCCGGAGTCAGATCTTTCCAAGCTTCGTACTCCTTCTCCAGGCGCAACTTTTGCCATAGCCGGTTCACGAATTCCGCACCGATACTGATGTGACCGAGGAGTTCGCCGTACAAATCGTAGGGCATCTGTAGGCTTTCTTTCGGGAAGCTGTTCTCCCACATTTTGCCCGCGTCGTGGAACAGGACTCCCGCGAGGAGGAGATCACGATTGAGCGCAGGATAAGTGGCGGCGATTGCGTCTGCCGTGCGCAACATTTGGGCGACATGCTCGATCAAGCCTCCACGCCGCGCGTGATGTACGGTTCGAGCGCCGGCCGCTCTCCGGAATCGCTCTCCAAACTCAGTCAAAAACAACTCCCCTAACCGGCGGAGCCGTGGATCGCCGATCGATTCGATCGCGCTGAGTATCTCTGCGTAATCTCGCTCGTGGTGCTGCCGCAATTCTTCCGGTCCTTCAAATAGGACTGCTTTCTCTTCGGCAGTGAGATTTCGTATTTGCCAATTTCGTACCTCAATCCCGTACGAACTGCCGCTCCAGAACTCGCCTTCGATACAAACTGCCGCACCGGCGACAGTTTCACTACAGAAACCGAAAGCCGGATGGTCGTTCCATACTCGAATGGTGAGCGAGCCGACGAGGTCCCGTATCACGAGCTCGAAATACGGTTTCTGATCCCGGGTCTGCTTTTCGGTGATGCTCTCCACCTGTCCAAAAACCGTGGCTGCCACCGAGCCGTTGAATACGCGCGCTTTCAGCTCTTGGATCGAGATAGGAGACGTCATTCTAGCTTGTTTAGTAGAATAACAAAACTAAGGCCGAGGTGCATACAAATCAACGAGCCCGGTAGGGACGAGCTCCTGTTCGTGCGTATTTCTTTTACACAGCGCGTTTCTGGCCGCACCGAGCCGGAGCTTGTCCCTACCGGCCGTTGACGGCCATCGCACTGCTGTGAAACTACTGCATGGAAAAAGTAAATGTGGGTCTCGTGGGCTTGGGTTGGCCTGGGCAGCGACACGCCGAAGGAGTTCAAGGAAGTGATTTGGGACAACTTTATGCAGCCTGCGACTTGAACGCGGCGCGGCGGGAAACTTTTGCAGTCAAATATGCGCCCCAGCGGTTGTTTGCTGATTACGACGAAATGCTCGCGGATCCGTCGGTCCAGGCGGTCGTAATTAGTCTACCGAACTCGCTTCATTTTCCCACTACGCTTAAAGCTCTGCACGCAGGAAAACATGTTCTCTGTGAGAAACCTCCCACGTTGAATGCGGAGCAGATGCGCCAATTGCGAAACGAAGCCGACAGCCGTGGCCTTATTTATTTCTTCGGGCGCCAGATGCGTTTTTCCGGATCGGTGCAAGCGGCGCGCAGAGCGGTCGCCGAACGGCGGCTTGGTGAGATCTATTTTGCCAAGACGATGTGGGTCCGGTCCCGGGGTACTCCGGGTGGAATCGATGGCTGGTTTACGGACCGGTCGCGCGCTGGCGGCGGGGTCGTCATCGACCTTGGAGTACACGCTATTGATGCAGCCTGGTACCTGATGGGTACACCCAAACCGCGAACGGTATCAGCTCAAACCTATCAAAAGTTCCCTCAACTTGTGAAAGCCCCCGTCTTCGATGTGGAGGACAGCGCCGACGGGATGATTCGTTTCGAGAACGGCAGCTCATTGCTTTTCGAGGTGTCGTGGGCAGCGAACCTTCCGGACGATATCCCGTTAGGAAAATGGGGCAGCCGAGAGCTTTTCTCGACCGTTGTCCACGGACCTAAAGGAACCATCCGCATCGTGGATGTGTTACAGCTCCATCCAAGTGAAAAGATCCCCGCACTCACCTTATTCGAGGACCGGAACGGTAAACTGGAAACCGTCGAACTACCGTTTGAGCCGGTACCGCATGAGTTCGTCCCGCAAATGCAGAACTTTCTCCGGGCCATCAACGGGGTAGAACCGCCCATCAACAGCGCGGTCCAGGCCGTGAAACTGATGGAAATCCTCGACGCGATTTACGAATCGAGCCTCAGAGGGCATGAGGTCGTTCTGTCCTGAGCGTGATCGAAGCTGCCGTGGACTCGTTAAAGAGGTAAATAGGTTAGCGGTGTCGCTATGCGTTACATTAGCTAGCGATCCCTGCTTGCTGGGCCGGTAGTATGATTGCTCAATTTTCTGGCGAGGTGTGGATGTTAACGGTCTCTAACCGCAGTCCGGATGGTGTTTCGCGAACCCGGATGAATTCATCCAAAGAAAAATAGACGTCCCCTTTGTGATCGCCACTGGTCCCTTGCCCCAAGATAGTAAGATTGACCACGTCGCCGGCAGTCACTGTGTCCACTGAGATGTCGATACTACCGTTGTATTTCGGACCTTTGTGTGTTCCGAGATGACCTTGCGCCGCTTTCTCGGCGTATTTGCCTAAATCAACGGGGTCCAAAAGCTTGCCCGCGCTAGAAATTTTCGCGGCCGTGCAGCGATTGTATCCCCATTTCCAGCTCGTTACCTCAACAAACGTTTTCGAGTCGGGCGACCAAGTTACACTACATTGGTCATGGTTGTATCGTTGTTTAGTTCCAAAGTAATCGCCGTTTGTTATACCGAGAATTTGGCGTGTCGTAAGATCAACGATATAATTGACGATCCTCCCATAATCCGGATCAGGAGCCTGGTCGTCGGGCTGCCATCCGTTTGCGGAATAGGTCCCCGGAAAATCAGGATCCTTGAACCCTTCCCAATCGATGTCCTTAGCAGTGAATCCCAGTGCGACCGCGTAACGACCGTCGGGTGATGCAGTATTGTGGATAACTCGGTATTTCGCCGAATCTCCCGTCACTCCCGCAAAAGGATCAAATTCTGGTGGTCCGGCTTGTCTCAGAGCCGAGGCAATTTTTTCTGGTTCAGACAAAAAATCGTACTCGGCCACCGCACGCTGTTCTTCGGGGCGATCGTCCTTGGGTCGCTTGGAAAGGTCGACGGTGGTGTTTGGAAAGCGAACCGTGTCCAGTGCCTCCCCCGGTTTAAAGCTGCCGCTCTTTCTCAGCTCCCGTAGAAGTTTTCCATCGTTTCCAAAGTACTGGCGTGATTCGTCTACTTGAGTTCCACCGTCAGGCTGGGCCGTTTCTTTTCGTGTCAAAACGAACATCGCGCCCGCATCATCAAAATCTAAAGAAAAATATTCAGTTAACTCGCGTCCAGCCGAACTAACGCGCTCGACCGCTACTTTTATTGGATCGTCGGCTCCATTGTACCAGGCTCGCTCAACCGTCGTGTTTCCTTGAGTTTCGGTCTTTCGGGAGTAACGAACGGAGCGATCGAGCTGGGCTTCGACTTGCTGATACCGCTCCATCAACGCCTTAACAGTATCGTCGTACTGCGTTGCGGCCGAAGCTTTGCCCACAAGAGCAATTATCAGCAAAAGACAAAAACAGCTATTTCTGTTCATAATGATTCAAGGCCCGGCGATCAGTGAGCACCTGAGCAAGGTGTAGCCGATGACCTATTTCCGGCGGCGAGAAACAGGAACTGGGCGCCGGGTTTTGCGCGACGACTTAATCGGGAGTGTGATTGCAAGAGGTTCTCCGAGTTGTCCCCTCCATGCGACCTTTCACCCATCCTGAGAAAAATGTAGCGCCAGGTCAATCATAATGACTTCTAACGGAGCGCGATAAGCGGCGACTAACGCCGCCCGAATTTTGTCGCTGGGCAGCTACGATGCGATGCGGTGTTGTGGGGTTCGCTCGCCCGGACTTGATGCAATCTCTCGGTGCGGTGCGTAAAAGATTGTTGAAAAAGCCCCGGTTTAGAGCTAACGGAACAACTTCTGTCTCACAGAAGCGCGGTTAGCTCAGTGGTAGAGCACTACCTTGACACGGTAGGGGTCACAGGTTCGAACCCTGTATCGCGCATTTGCGCTTAGTAATCAACGGGTTACGCTAAGAGGGGCAGCTCAGAAAACGAGCATTCCATATCGTCTTGAGCGTCTTTCTATGACATCCTTGGCGAAGACATCCGAGAGTTTTTCTTCTAGTTCCGGCGCCGCTTCCCGCCCGCGCGAGGTTCCCAAGGCCTTCAGCATATTGGTACAGGTCTTCGCCATGTTATTGCCTCATCCCATCAAGCGCTTTTTGTTGCGGTCCGCGCTGGGTTGGTCAATCGGCAAAGACACAAAAATCGGTTACTCCCTCATTTTGTGTGGGCAGGTGCGTATTGGCGCGAATTGCCAGATCGGACATTTCAACCTCTTCCGCGACTTGCAGACGCTTGAGATCGGCGATGAAACCAAGATTTTCAACCTGAACCACTTTATGGCCAGTAAGCACAGGGATTGGCCGGACGCCTTCTCGATCGAGAACAATTCTCAAATAACAAGTCGCCACTTTTTTGACTGCTCCGGCGGGGTACGAATTGGGAATCGATGTCTTATCGGAGGTCGGGATTCGCAATTTTGGACGCATTTTTTCATTTCCCACGACGGGGTTAGCCGAATCGAATGGCGTGAGTTAACGATCGCCGACCGCTGCTACGTCTGCGCGCGAGCTAGCGACGCGCTATAGTGTTCCCGACCTTAATGAGTACGACGGTGCTCACCTTTCGTGAGTTATCTGCTGACTCTGCCCATCGCCAATGAGCGTTTCCCCGGCTACGACAACTCTTCCCGAAATTTGCTCGTAAGAACGTGGTCGAGAAAGGGCTGTTTATAATTTTCAAAGACCATGTTAATGATCGCCGCGTCGTCGGCATAGCCAACCCCGGAGATCGAGTCGGGGATGATATCGATCCCTTTCCGCAGGTAAGAAAGGGCGAACGCCGCCTCTGCGATTGCGGTGTAAGGGATGTCGGGACTCAGTCCTGAATAAAAGTCTTCAATTAATTGAGCCAGGAATTCGACCTGGTCCGGCAACTGGGTAAATTCGGTCACCTGGGTGGCCACAAGCCGAATTTCAGGCAGCTGCCGAATGAGACGCTCTAGGCTCGCCGGCGTTACCTTGCGCGCGCCTTCAAGGATGAACTTTTCTAGGTCCTGTCTCATTCTGGCCCGAGAGTATCATAGAAGGCCCGCGAAACTCACCGCTTTTCTTTTGAACGCACAATCCTGGCGCCGAGAGGTGCATTCTGGGGCAAAGGCGTGCTGCTCCAACTCAGACCGTACCCTACGGGACGGGTCCTTTCTCGGACGTATTCCAGGCAGTAAACTGCCCGGCTAGTGCGCCGTGGAAGCGCACATCACCGCAGGTGAAAGTCCTGCATTGTTAAACCGTGAAAGAACAAGAAGTACAGAGT
>JAFAHI010000372.1 GCA_019237325.1 Verrucomicrobiota bacterium
GAACCGGGACCGATCTTAACTTGCCCACTACCGAAAGGCCAGATCCCCGCGATAGCCCGCAATAAGACACTCTTACCTGCGCCGGCTGGACCCCTGACTAATAACGAACTTCCGGCATCAACGTTGAAATTGATGCCGCACAGCAGCAGGCGACCGTCCGGCAGGTCGAGGCTTAGGTTTTCAACCGTGATCCCGGAATCTTTCCGTTGGAACGCGATCTTCCGCTTGGCGCTAGCTGATTCCTGGGCGTCCTGCAGGCGCTCTTCAAAACCGCTCAAGCGTTGGGTTACGGCCTGCCAGTTCGCGATATCAGCATATGCATTGATTATGAACGACAGTGAGTTGTGAACGTAAGCGAACGCATTAGCGACTTGCATCAGTCCGCCTAAACCGAGCTGCTGGGCAAAGTAGCGAGGCGAGACCAATACGAGAGGAATCACGATGGCTAGCTGCGCGTATCCGGTCGTGAACCAGCTAAGACGTCGTTGCTGCTTCATGATCTGCCGGAAATTATGCACCACATTCCGAAATCGATTTTGGAAGAGGCGAAGTTCAGCCGCCTCACCACCATAGAGCGCCACGCTCTCCGCATTCTCTCGCAAGTGAGCCAAACTGAACCTGAAATCACCCTCGAAGCGCTGACGAGTAAAATTCAATTGGATCAGCGGCCGGCCAATCCTCATGGTAAGCCAAGTAGCTACCGAAGCGGAAAGCAACGCCGCCCATACCAGATAGGCATTAATCTGTATTGTGCCCCATGGGCCAAGCGGAACGTCCAACGAGCCGGAGAGTCCCCACAGAATAACCAGAAAAGAAACGAGTGACAGCGACGACGTCAGCAATCCAACGGAAAAAGTCATGAGGTAGGTGACAAACTGCTGGACATCTTCCGCTATCCGTTGATCTGGATTGTCAGTCGCGCTTATAAACTGGACGCGATAATAGTTACGATTTGCGAGCCAGTCGCCGACGTATTTCCGCGTCAGCCATCGTCGCCAGCGAATCTGCAGCATTTGATTTAGGTAAAGCGCGTATACGGAGATGGTGGCGGCGCCGGCAGCCAGAATACAGAAGATACCAATTTGCCGGAAGACTTCGCCTTTATCGAAAGTCTGCAGCGCATTATAAAAATCTTTGTTCCATTGATTGATGCGGACGCTCACGTAGACGTTGCTGAGATTGAGTCCGATTACACCAAACAATAGACTCCACGCGCACCACCTCTCCTCGGAACGCCAATAAGTCCGGGCTATGCGATACGCATCCGAGAACTGATTCCGTTTTGGTTGGCCAGGTTGCATAGTAGCTTCATTGGGTCATCCGCTGAGCCAGCATACCGGAATGATTCGCCAGCTAAAGCCGTCGATTGGCGTATCTGCACCGTGTATTGATCAGACTCGGTTCTCCCTTTACAAGCCACGTTAGACCGACCGGGGCGCCTCCTCCGCACCTGCATTGCTCTTAACTGTTTCGGGATTGCTCACTTCGTGACGTATCCAACAGGCCGTCCGGTAGAGCGCGGTATGATACCTTGTTCTCGCGGATGCGCCGTGTAGCCAGGCGTTTGGTTCATAACTCGCCGGCCTCCGGGACCCTATCCGACCAAGATCATACCGTACCCTACGGGACCGATCTGTTTGTCGCATAATTCCAGGCATTTCATGCCAGGCTACTTTCATTCCGTCCCTACGGGACACGACCGCCAGCTTACACCACTAGTGAAACACGATCGGAATGATCAAGATTGCGAGAATGTTAGCAACCTTAATCACCGGGTTAATTGCCGGCCCGGCGGTATCTTTGTACGGATCACCGACCGTGTCACCGGTTACAGACGCCTGATGCGCGAAAGAACCCTTTCCACCGAGGTTGCCTTCCTCGATAAACTTTTTCGCATTATCCCAGGCAGCACCGCCCGACGTCATGGAGATCGCCAGGAATAAGCCGGTCACAATCGTGCCAATTAGCAGACCTCCCAAAACTAGCGGCCCAAGCAACGCCGCCACCACCACAAAGATAACTGGTAACAACGCCGGCACGATCATCTCGCGGAGAGCGGCTTTCGTTACAATGTCGACGCACGCTCCGTATTCGGGTTGCTCTGTCCCATTCACAATTCCCGGCTTCTTCGCCAGTTGACGTCTCACTTCTCTCACCACTGCACCTGCCGCCTTACCCACGGCTTTCATACTGAAAGAACTAAAGAGAAACGGCAACAATCCTCCGATAAAGAGGCCGATTAAGACCTCAGGCCGGCTCAGTGAGAAATCAGCCGAGTTGACTCCGCTGCTCTCAGCCGCACCGAAATGTGCTCTCAGCTCAGCGACATAGGAACCGAAGAGAACCAAGGCCGCCAGGCCGGCCGAAGCAATGGCATAACCCTTGGTAACCGCCTTCGTGGTGTTGCCGATGGCATCCAAACTGTCGGTAACCTGCCGGGTCTCTTCAGGCATACCGCTCATCACCGCGACCCCGCCGGCATTATCCGTAATCGGTCCAAACGAATCCAGCGAAATAATAATCCCGGCAGTGGAAAGCATGCTGGTCACCGCAACTGCCACACCGTACAAGCTGGCAGCCGAGTAACTCAGTAGAATAGCCAACACGATGAAAATGACAGGTAACGCGGTTGCTCGTTGGCCAACGGCCAAGCCTGCGATGATGTTCGTGGCGTGGCCCGTTTCCGACGCCTGAGCGATCTCTTTGACGGGCGCACATTTCTTGGACGTATAATAGTTTGTAATCGCGACAATCACTCCCGTCATAGCCAAGCCGATCAACGTCGCCAGATACACTTGGAATGCAGTGTGCGTTTGCCCCTCAATATTGAAGCTCACGGGAAACAAGCTCACAGTCGCCGGCCAGTAAAGGACCGCAGAAACCAGGCTGCTCACCACCACCCCCTGAGTCAATACACTGGCGGGATCTGCATGCCTCTTATTAACATAGTAAATACCGACAAT
>JAFAHI010000472.1 GCA_019237325.1 Verrucomicrobiota bacterium
CAGTTTCGGGCCGACGGAATTTGCACGGGAAATGTTGAGGCTATTTGATGAGTTTGAGCCTTATCGTCGCACCTGGCCTTCATCTGGGGATACGGTTACTTTCGATTAATAAAGTCCAGGAATAGCCGCGAAAAGCAGACTTCCTCCCTAGTCCCGCAACTACGGCGGACAGGTCGGTCGATCACCCCTTTTTGGCTACGTCGGCCACGGGCGCAAAAGACGCAAAAAAAAGACTCAGAATCAAGGCGAGGATGAAGACGACGAAAACGAGAACGAGGTATAGAGGTGAAATCCAGGGTTGCGCGGCTTGGCTTGCGGGCGATAGTCCGGACTCGTTACCGACCGCTTTATGATCAGTCTCTCAGAATTGAAAAAACATTCGTACTTAATCCGACAGTATCTGAGGCGGCAAATTGCGCTGCGTTACAAGTCAACTGCGCTAGGGGTTGCTTGGTCATTGGTAAGTCCCCTGTGCATGCTCGTGATTTACACATTCGTGTTTGGAGTGATCATGCAGGCTCGGTTTGGCCTTGGAAAAGAGGAAACCCCGCTCGATTATGGGCTGGCGATCTTTTGCAGTTTAAATCTGTTCAATCTTTGCGGAGAAATCATTACGAGATCGCCTCGATTGATCGTTTTGCAGCCCAACCTCGTAAAAAAGGTCGTTTTTCCGCTCGAGATCTTACCGATTGTGTCGGTGCTGGACGCCTTAGTTCACTGCATGATTGCATTTCTACCCTTGTTTTTGCTGGTCGCTATCGCCCATCATTCGATTCCCTGGACTTTCGCGTGGCTGCCGTGCTATCTGATCCCGACGACCTTTCTTGCGTTAGGACTCGGCCTCTTTCTGTCTGCGCTGGGTGTTTTTGTCCGCGACATCGAGAATTTAATGGCACCCGGACTCACCATGCTGTTGCTAGTGAGTGCCATTTTTTACCCGCTTTCGGTTGTTCCGGAGTCAATGCGGTTTTGGTACCTCCTGAACCCGATCGTGGTGATTGTTGATGGCGCCCGGAGATCGCTGATCTGGGGAATCCCACCGGATGCGGTTTCGCTCACGCTAGTAACGTTGGCGGGAGCGGTGTTCACCTTTCTGGCGGGTGCGTTCTTTCTCAAGACGAAGCCGGCGTTTGCAGACGTGATGTAAGCCATGAGTTCGACCCTGGATCTGCAGCAAGCCGAAAAATCGCCGGTAACTCCGGATAGCCTTTTAACGCTAGAGCGAGTGTCCAAGTCATACCGACTTTGGAATCGGCCTCACGACCGTTTCCTGTATGGTCTTTGGAACCAAGTTCCGCCCTCCTTCCCCCAGAAGATTCGGGCGTTTGCCGAGAGGCGAAAAGCGAAGCTGGGCACAGAGGTCTTTGGTTTGTCTGAGGTATCGCTTTCCATCAAAAGAGGTGAAAGCGTCGGTATTATCGGGTTGAATGGCAGCGGAAAAAGCACACTGCTGCAGTTAATTGCAGGCGTGTTACAGCCGACGACGGGTCGGGTGCAAGTAAATGCCAGGCGAGTCACAGCGTTGCTTGAGCTGGGCAGCGGCTTCGATCCGAACTTTAGCGGCAGGGAAAACGTCTTATTGCATGGTTCTTTACTCGGTTTAACCGAGCAGGAAAACCGCGCTCGTTTGCCAGAAGTGTTGGCTTTTTCTGACATCGGAGATTATTTCGAGGCCCCGGTGAAGACGTACAGCAGTGGTATGGTGATGCGCTTGGCGTTTGCGTCTTCTATCACCGTCAACGCGGACCTATTGATTGTGGATGAAGCCCTGTCAGTGGGAGACGTCTTCTTTCAACAGAAATGTTATCACAAGATAAGAGATTTGGTCAAAAGCGGGGTCACGATCTTACTGGTCTCGCATGATATGCGGTCCGTGAGCGAGTTCTGCGAGGAGGCTTTGCTCCTAGACAAAGGAAAAGTGGTCTTCTTTGGTGACGTGGTTGAAGCAATTAATCAGTACTACACAGTTTCGAGGGCCTTCTTACGGTCCAATGTCTCGTCCGCTCCTGCACTTAAGGAATCCCCTTGGCAGGTCACCTCGCAATCCGGGATTCATCAATTGGAGCCCATTCCGCCAGATTGCTGCTCTCCGACGACGGACGCCGTGGCGGCATTCTTAGGCTTTGCTGTTTTGGACCAAAAAGGAGTTTCGACGAACTTTTTCTGGCAAGGTGACTGGTTACGACTGATTTTTGAAGTTGGCATTGCGTGTGATCTTGAGAACATCACACCGGGCGTCATCCTTCGTGATGATCGCGGGACTTTTTTGCACGCTAAGTACGAGTTTCAGCTTGACCCCATGAGGCTGCGGAGTTGCAAGAAAGGTGACGTTTTTCGAGTAAGTTATATGGTCCGTTTGGATATCACGGCCGGTTACTACACGCTTTCACTGGCAATGCTGCAAATCCCTCCGGAGACGATCAAGAACGGGAAATTGAGTTTCGCGGACTTTGATCAACATCATAAGAACGTATGCGGGACGGATTCAATCGTGTCGTTCACGGTTTCGTTTAATTCGGAGCGGCTGGGCTCTAGTTTCGCACATTTCGGGGCTTTCGATCTGCCGACCCGTTTTGGAATTGAGCAGGACGATTTCTTGGGATGAATGGTAGGCTTTTTCTGTTTTCAGGTCCCCGGAACGAGCCGGTGATCTGCTTTGGCGGGTTATGCACGAAAGATTTCTCGGTTGCGTGAGAGAGGCAGCTAGCGATAGTCCGAGTTTGTTGATCGAACTACGACTCAATGAAAAGTCTGTCAATGTCTGCGGAAACCACGCTCCAGATCCGGCTGAATGTTCGAAAATAGCTCGATCCTGATAACGGGCGGTACGGGTTCCTTTGGGAAGAAATGTGCCGCGATTCTAACCCAATTTTACCAGCCCCGGCGGGTAATCATCTATTCCCGGGACGAGTTCAAGCAATTTGAACTCAGCCGGAAAATGACGCATCCGGCCATGCGATTTTTCCTTGGCGATGTCCGCGATCTGCCGAGGCTGAACACGGCTTTTCGGGGAGTAGATTATGTTATTCATGCCGCCGCATTGAAACAGGTGCCGGCGGCCGAATACAACCCGATGGAGTGCATTAAAACCAATGTGCTCGGCGCCGAAAACGTGATTAGCGCGGCTTACGAAAATGGGGTGAAAAAGGTGATCGCTTTATCGACCGATAAAGCGGCTTGTCCCATTAATCTCTACGGTGCGACTAAGCTGGTTTCGGATAAGCTTTTTGTCTCTTCCAATAATCTGGCCGGCGATCGGGAGACCCGCTTTAGCGTGGTGCGCTATGGCAATGTCTTAGGATCTCGCGGTTCGGTGGTGCCCTACTTCGCAGCGTTATTGGCAAACCAAGCGAAGGAATTGCCGATCACCGATCTGCGCATGACCCGCTTTTCGATTACCCTCGAGCAAGGGGTTCAATTCGTTCTGAAGTGTTTCGAACGGATGCACGGAGGAGAGCTTTTTGTCCCAAAGATCCCATCAATTCGCATAACCGAGGTGGCGCGAGTTATGGCTCCCAATCTTCCGCATAAACTGGTTGGTATTCGCCCTGGAGAAAAAGTGCACGAGGTAATGTGTCCGGCCGACGACGCCCATCTAACCTTAGAGTTTGCCGATCATTTTGTGATCCAACCGGCAATTCTCTTTGGTTCCGACTTCCGTAACAATCTTTTGGGGGAGAAGGGGATGCCGCTTGCTGAAGATTTCCAATACAGTTCCGATCGGAATGAGCATTGGCTGGAGGGCGAGCAATTGGCGAATATGATCAAGTCGACGGAGATGGAGACGTGAGCGGATCATAATGCAGCTTAGTCTTTCGGATTTGAGTAAGAAGAGGCTGGTTCTTGGCCGGCCCCGCCCCTAGAAGCTGCATATGCCTGCGGATTCTGAATCGTTGCGGCCCGGTCGGGCTCGGCACTTCTTCCTTAATTTCATCCTATACTTTGGAGTACTTGCTGCCCTCATTTTTGACTTCAAGCTCACGGAGCCTTTGCTGTTTAAGACGTCTCCCTATGAAGGATGGGACGAGAGCATGGCCTACACCGAGGCATCGCGACTAAGCCTCACGAACCGTTTTCGGAACGCAACCTACGGTTCGATTGAAGAGTTCAAGTTCAGAATAGCGAAGTTCATTTACAAAAATTTCGATCCGGTTGGAAAGAAACTCTCTCCTCGCCGTTGGACTAACAATGTTCTCAGCTCCTATCAGAGATCGTCCGCTATTTTTGATTCGCCCAGTTTCGACGGGACTTATTCTCGAGGGATCTTGGATCGCCGCCCCTTTTTAATCGCGCGTTATGTCAATGCAATCGGTGGTTTGGTTTTGGCTGCGATCCTGTGCGTTTTCTGGATCACGCGATATCGTTACAAAGCGCTTTTCTTGATAATACCTTTGCTTTGGTTCCTCCTAAGTTTCGGCTATCAGCAAGAAGTTATCGAAGTCTCGCCTAACGGATGGAACGCGCTGCTGGCGATAATGATTTTCGTTGCTCTGACGGATGTGATCGAGCGGCGCAGACCGGCCGGACTGTACATTTCAGCTGTCTTGGTCGGGTTTGGGGCTAATTCTAAGATCGACTTTCTGCTTTTAGGGCTACCGGTGGTTGTCACCTGGATCGTCGCCGGCTTTGAAACCAGAACTTTTTTCCGGAGGTGGCTAAGACCGGCGTTGACTTGCGGTTCCTTGTTTCTGGCGGGTTTAATACTTACAAACCCGCGACTGCTCTATGCCTTACCGTTAGCGATTGGTGAACAATTGCACCTGCTGGGGCAGGTACGCGGTGAAGCCGTAGAATCCGGAGTTTCCAGCCTCAACCACAACTATGTGATGCTGCTCAAGGAATTCCTCGCCCAATGTGTTGGAGCCCCATGGAAAGTAGCTAAGCTTCATTCTTTGAGTGCTGGCGTTGCCCTCGTAGCGTGTCTATTTTTTCCCTTGTCGGTAGCGATCTTTTCGGAGCTTGATGCCGGTAGGAAACGATCTCTGCTCGTCGTTTTAGCGTCTTTTTATGTGTCGCTTTGGGTGGTGTCGTTGTTCTTCTCCAGCGATGCTCACGACCGATACTTCTTGTCCGGAAGCGCGGTCGCCATGATTTCGGTAGGTTATGCTAGCCTCTACCTGTGGAGGAGAACCTCCCTGGTTAGCCGGGCTTTTGCACTGCTAGTCATGTGCCTGTGCCTGGTGTTTTATGCCGGTCGGGCTAAGGAGACCGGAGGCCAAGCGATCAAAGTGAAGGAGCGATTGATTGATGGAGATCTGGACGGAACTATGTCGCGAAACCAGGCGGTCTCAAGCATGATCAAGTTGATCGAAACCGGGAAATATTCTAAACGCGTGATCATTGATCAACATAGTTACACCGACATTCGTGCGTTTTTGGAAAAAGGAATCTCGCCGATCTTGATCAATATGTTCAACTTCCGGCAAGAGCTAGCAAAGAGCGAGAGTGATAATAGATCAACGCTCGGGCTTTACGCGCCAGGAAAGGGAACTGGTTCGGCCGCGTGGGAAGGAAAGTGGAGTGATCAGGAATGCACTCTTTACGATAGCTATGTTAGATATCTGTCGGGATTTGACACCGTAGAGAAATTCGGCAGCAATCCGATGTTTCTTCTGGATTGGGGGCCGGTGGATCCGGCCGATAAAATTGTGGTCTTCGAGACTCAGCGCAGCAACGTGAAGTGATTCGAAGCACGACCGAGCGTATTGAACGCTGGAAATGCCAGACCATCTCTTTTGATCTTATTCACCAGCAGCCTTTTGCTCCTCTGCTTCCATCAAGCTGACCGGGTCCGGAGTGAATGGCCGACCTCGATAAATTGTTTCCAAGCGTTTACTGTTCCAAATGGTCCAGAGAGACTGCTGCCATTTCTCGAACGGGGTCGGCTTTTCCGGAGCCATTTGCTGGTACGGATAGGGTGGCAGAATGGCTTGGTCTTTGAAGTAGGCGAAGAAAGGTCCTGCCGGTTTTACGTACTTGAAGCGCCAACCAAAGTTCTTTGAGTAATAGCCGTAGTCGATAGCCCCCTGGACCGGCTTCGGTTCGAGCGGCTTCAGCAATAGATCCATGACCTCTGCATGGGTAACCGGGTTATACGTGCTTCCCAGGTTCATGTATTCGCCCCAACCGGCCACAATTGTGGGTATTTTTCGGTAGGCGCCTTCGATGCCGATCGTTGATCCCCAGGTCAGAACCTTTTGCGCGGTCTCTAGAAGCGCATAAGAATCTAATTTTTCTTCCGGAGGAATTACCCGTAAGAAGCTGTACGGCAGGGCACGCAAGCGCGCGCTAAAATCCGATTTTGTGCGAGCGGAATTTGGATGTACCCGGACTGCAAACATTCCTGAAAAACCGCGCTGAGCCAGGTCCTTCAGAATCACTTCCAATCCCTCGATCTGGGAAGGGTAAATCCGGGGCGGATAATACTCCCGCAGACAGGTAAACTCGGACTCGGTGGTAGAAAACATGGCGATTCGGATGCTCGACTCAAGCCAGCCTGCCGG
>JAFAHI010000570.1 GCA_019237325.1 Verrucomicrobiota bacterium
AACCGTGATCAGGATCGCGTACCAGAAACTCCAGTCCGTCAGCAGCCGCGCGTAATTGTCGAACCCGACAAAGCCGGTAATACCCTCTCCGAGCACGTAATTGGC
Organism: Verrucomicrobiota bacterium; assembly: GCA_019237325.1. Classification (GTDB taxonomy): domain Bacteria; phylum Verrucomicrobiota; class Verrucomicrobiia; order Chthoniobacterales; family JAFAMB01; genus JAFAVN01. Next base: position 106 of record JAFAHI010000570.1, read on the forward strand.
GAAGCTATAAACCACCGCCATTATGATCGGGAAGAAAGTCAATGCGATGACCCAGATCACGGCAGGCGCCAGCAAGGCATGCTTAAACACGCTTTCGCTCCTGTTTTGAGCAGAAGGAACCTGGCCGCGCTGGATTGCTGCGCCGGTGGCTTGAGGAATCGACTTTGAAGACATGCCGCTTATCCCTGGTTGCCTTTCAATAGACGCGCCAGCGTCTATTGAAAGACCATAGCCTGCAAATCGCGTTCGCGGCATGCGCCGCGAACCGATTTGTAGGCTGCTTAGGCGAACGAAGCTTGGTAAAGCTTCTTTTGTTTGTCTCGCCCGTACCGTTCGGTGATTCGTTCCCAAGCCTGAGCGGTATCATCCAGCGCCGCTTTCGGTTGGGTTTGACCCGCTAGCACCGCAGAAATACGAACATCGAGTTCGTGCCAATATTCTGCGGCACCTGGTATGCGTAGGTACGACTCCTGGACGGGCAATGTGAGGTTCTGATAGTAGGCGTCCAGATACCGCTTGGCATCGTCAGCGTCCCAACCTTGTGCTACCCATTCGTCGACGTTTCCTGTCCCGACGGGCGGGAAATATTCAAACTTCATCCCCGGTTGCACGCCAGTGAAACCGTGAGTGCAATTGTAGAGCGCGTTCGGCTTGTTTGCCATGAAGGCCAGGAAATCATAGGTGGCCTCTTTCTTCTTAGAGAAACGGGAGATTACACAATGCCAGGTGCCACCATTCACGTTTCCACAGGTGTTAAGATCAAATTTATCCCATTGTCCTTTGATCGGATCATAGGCCTCGGGTGTTCCCGGAATGATGGCCGCGCCTATTTTACCTTTGAGATTCGACTGTTTCGGATCCTGAGCAAAGGTCGGTAAGTCGCCCCAAGTCCCTTCCATGACGCACTGTCCTGACAAAAACAGGTTCCAGCCTTGGCCTAACGTCCAACTAATCTCCTCCTTCGGGCCGCAGGGGAGGAACTTGACGTAGTCTTCCAGGGCCCGCAGATGACCTTCTGAGTTAATCAGAGGCTTCATCGTATCGGGATTAAACCAGAAGTACTTATTGTTCGGCGAGCAAACGTAAGGTGCAGCCAGGGTCAGGAAATGGAAGAAACCCTGTTCGTTCACCTTGGCGTGTAAGGCCAAGCCCCAATCGTCTTTGCCGTCCCCGTTCCAATCCCAGCCGGTGTAGAAAGTGGCGACATCGTGCATCTCTTTCATTGTCTTGGGCGGATTGGGAAAATCGTAGCCCATCTTGTCCTTGAACTTTTGCTGATTCTCAGGTTTATCGAAGATATCCTTCCGATAGTAGAGAATCTGGCAATCGCCATCGAAGAGAGCGCCGTAGACCTTCCCTTCCCAAGTATACAGCGTCTTCATCGCCGGGATCCAATCATCCGGATTCCAATAGGGATACTTCGGGTCCTTTAAGAAGGGCTCAAGCGGGACGATATAAGGCTCTTTAGGAACAAAGAAATCGCCGTAGAACCAGGCGCCGGTCATGTAGGTATCATACCGATGCGTTGTCTGCAGGTCTGAAAAGATCTGCTGATGCAAGGTATCGATCGGGACTTCCGCGACGTTTACTTTGCCGCCGGTCTCTTCTTCCCATTTCGGCACCCAGTATTTCAGGCCGTCTCCGACGGTCGCCTTCAGTACCAGCACATTGATAGTGGTGCCTTTGTAGGGCTTCTTTTTGAGGAATTCGATCCGCTCCTTCGTGATCGGCGATTCATTGGGCGCCTCAGGCGCCGAGTCTACCAGGTTCTCGCCGGCTGCGTAGGCGTGCGGCAAAATGCGGCTTAACAACGCAGCAGAAATGCCTAGCCTGGCTGCCTGATGAATGAACCGGCGGCGAGAGATCCTGCCTGCTAGAAATGCGGCAGTCAGTTCTTTGAAATGCTCTTGGGAGCGATCCTTTGACATAGACTAGTGGCTGTTATTTACAGTTTGTTTTCCCAAGAGATCTCGGCTCGGTTGGGCGGGCTTGCACAGATTGATAAACGCCGGGATCGCCGCGAACACCGGGATCGCCACGAACGGACGGAACATTTTATCATGCTGCCAAAACGAAATTCTGGGAATTTCTAAACGGGGGGTTACGGTAAGGAAAATAGGGAATCCGTGCGGTGACGTCAAGGGATTGCACAATTGTTCAGCGGGAGAACGCTAGTGGCGCCGCGGCGATGCGGAGCCGAAGGACGTATGGGACCTATGGGACACCTAGGACTTATGGGGACCGCTTTGCGGTCGTTCAATTCAATTAGGTTGAACACAACCGGATCCAATACCCCCTCCAAAAAAACCGTTAAGCCGAACGCCAATGAGCGTTCCTCTCACCTCTCACTTCTCACAAATCACTTCTCACGTCTCACACCCAAGCCGGGGTGCCTCAGGATTAACGCCGGGGCCGAAATAGCGGAGGAGAACGAGATTTTCCACTTGGCTCGTGTTCTCGAACGTGACTCCGGCTCGAGCGGCGGCCTCGGTACAGAAGACTTCGTCGTCGGTCAGTTCAACAAAGCGAATCATGTTAGGAGCATCCAAAACCAGATTATTCATCTTGCCTCTGCCTTGCACCACGGTGAGTCCGTAGGCTCCATTGTCGCGGATAGTGCACTTCGCGCCGGGCTCAAGGGTCAGTTCTTTCGCCGAAAAGAGTTGTTCCCCGCCAATATCGCCGTAAACGATCCATCGATCGATGTAACCTTCTTTTTGCGTCTTAGCGACGGGGATGGGCTCAATGTAATGATTCGCTTTGAAATTGGGATCAACGTTCGCCTCCCAGTCCAGTTCGCTCACGATAAAGTCGAGATCGAAATGCTTTTCTGGGGGGATATTCTTCACCAGCAAGGCGCGCGGGATTTCCCGGCCTTCCACCAGCGACTGAAACATCGCGAACACGTCAGAACCCCATTGCGGTTCATAGGTAACCAACGACCCTGGGGCATGTAAAAGTCCCGGCCCGATTAACCAGCCGGTGCCAGGTTTCAATCGATACGCTTTCGAGAGATCCAGGATCCCGTTGTCGCCGAGGTTCCAATTTTCCAAGCACTGTTTCACTTGATCCTTCGTCGTTCCGGGCTCCAGGCCCATGAATGTATAAGGGAAGTTGTTTCCCACCTGGTTATGCTGTGGAGGAAAATAGTAGCTCTCCGGTTTGCCTTCCTGGCCGACGAGGCGGGCAAACTCAGCCGATTGATGCATGTGGTGTGGGATCGGCCCCATATTATCGAAAAATTTCGAGTACACTGGCCAGCGCCGATATTTGTTCCAGATCTGTTCGCCGACGATCTGGGCTCCGCATTCTTGAACCGCGTCCGCCAAGGTAAACCGTTTGCCGCCGAACACACAGTAGCTCAGGCCTTCATCCGGAGTGCGATTATCGTTCATGGCCGGAGTCGTGGAACCGAACCAGCGTTCGTCGATCCCACCCCGGTCGAGTCCATACGCATAGAGATCGTCGGGATGCAGTTTTAATCGCCGGCCCGGTTGAAGGAATGACCGCGGCACCCAGCAAGGAGCCAACCGGAGTAACCCGCCGCTCTGCTCCAGCGCAGCATCCACCAAGGGTTTGAGGTTCGAGTCGACAGTTTGGAGAGAGGAGATGGTTTTCATTACGGGGGTGTTTTCGCGGTCTCGGGAGTAGATAGCGTGTTGCGGTGGGAACGCAAGGGAGAGGAGCTAGGAGCTAGAATCTAGGAGTTAGTAGGGGTCGGCAACGGTGTCGTCGTCCCGAAGGGACTGAATGAAGGTAGCGACTCGACTGAGCTCCCCGAAGTCCTGGCACGAAGTGCCTGGAAAATGCACCCTCAGAAACCCGTTCCGTTAGGGACGGTATGATGGAAAGGCGGATTCGTCCGATGCCACAGATGGTTTTAAGCGTAATGATAAAACTCCATTTTATTATGTTAGAATATCTATCAATCTAAGGATTGTTCCGTATGCAAACACCATCACCGAAACCCGAACGTTTAAAGTGGAGTATCTAACCGCCAACTCCTATCCCCACAGCCGCTCCGCCAGATCCAGCGCGCGCAGATAGGTCACATGCTCACCGCCGCGAGCCAACTCTTCGTTCACCAGGTCGGCTACGGTCGTGCCGCCGGCGGGAAGAAGCTGTTTGACTCCTTGATAGTCAGACCAACAGCATTCCAAAAATTTTCCGGACCAGCCAAGGTCGAATGTGCCTTGCCCAAAGGCGATGTGAACCTGGCTTATCCACTCTCCCGGCACGGCTTGGAGGATCACGCGAACCGGACCTGAAGCTGACGAACCGGTGAAGGTGAATTCTGAGTCCAGCCGCTGCGTCAATTCCCAGCCGAGTTGTTTCGCTATCCAGGCAACTAACAGGACAGCGGTGGTTTGATATTCCGGATGGAAAACAATGCTCACTTCTTGAATGCTGCGCAGCTTTTCCGCAGCCCAAGGCTGGTCGAACATTTGGGCGATGGCCAAGCGCAGATAAATCAATCTGCGCCAGTTTAGGTCACATAACACAATGCGCGACCGCGCCGCGGCAACGGATTCGCGAAGGATTTGCATCTGGCCGGCTGGGTCACGCCAGGAACCGCTATCGAAAAGAAAACGGTCAACCCAGCGCCAGAGTTGGGCGTCGAGACTGCCTTTGAACGGGCCTTGCCACCAGAGATAAAGAGGCAGATCCGAATCCAAGTGACTGAACAAAACATTTCGCATGGTTTCCGGACCGGCACCCTCCAAAAGAAACGCGATCTGCTCGCTACAAACCTCCCGAGTACCGCCTCCGGCCACATGACAATGCGCGCTGATCCAGGCTTGAATCCTTCGTTTTTGAGCCAACGGATTAGCCGCTAACAAGATCACGCGGCAAGCATGTTCCCGCGTGATTTCCGCCATCAAATTGGTGTTGTAAGTCAGCGCATCAGAAGCCTCGCTATACACCGCGAAGTTGACCAAAGAAGCTTTGACCAGCTGGTCTCCTTCCTGTTCCCAAAGCTGAGTGAGGCTTTTGTTTATCTTGCCGATCTCGATCGGCATTCCGCGGGAGATGTCTCTGGCAACTGACATACTAGGAGGAAAGTGAAGGTGATTGGTGATTAGTGATTCGTGGAAGACAGCGTCCGACCGCAGGCAGTCGGGCGCTAAAATGAGATATGTCTTTCTCTGTCGGTCGCTCGCTCATCGTCTTAGGCGGTAACATCATCCACATCATCAAGGAGCGCCTCGTCCAAGCTAACTGGTTCTTCCATGACCGTTCCACGATAGTCGGTATCGGACGCGTACTTACAGAAATCAGCGGCACGATCAATCACACGTCCGATCATGCCTCCGATCGACCGCCAAGCGGCATCCATTTTCGAGAACTGATCAGTATCTAGGTACCCAGAGTCTAGTGCATCATCGAGCCAAGACTGCGTCTCGCTCGCTTCGCCCAATGCCTCATCAAGTTTATTGATGAAAACCGCTTTATACCGTCGGCGAGCCCATGCCTCGGCTATCATGGCCTTGGTAGCGCGCGCCGATCGACGAATTTGATCCGTTAGAGCATACCGCTCCTCCCGGGGAAAACCTTTACTAATCTCAAAGATATCGCTCACTGCGGACCGAGCGAGCTGGTAAACCCTCAAATCGCGAAATGACCTAGCAGCGCTCATAAACCACCAATCACCAATCACCGTCTCACAGTCTTCTCCACCCTCGCCCGTCTTGCTCAATCAATGCATCCGACTCCGCGGGTCCCCAACTTCCGGCGGGGTAAAAGGTGAGGTTCTTTTCCGTACCGTGATCGCGCCAGGCGGCTTCGATGTCGTCGATAAACCGCCAGGCCTCTTCGACCTCGTCCCTTCGAGCAAACAGGGTGGCATCGCCGGCCATGGCATCAAGCAATAGGCGTTCGTATGCCTCAGGGCTGGCTTTACCGAAGGAGGTGCCGTACCTGAAGTCCATCTTAACCGGCTGAATCCGCACGCTCGCTCCCGGTACCTTTGACTGGATGCGGAGGGAAACGCCTTCGTCAGGCTGGATCCGAATCACCAAAACGTTCTGTGCTCCGTCCCGGCCACTCGGTTGGTCACGGTTAAACAGTACGCCGGGCGCATTCTTAAAATGAATGCCGATTTCCGTGCCACCTTTCGGCAACCGTTTGCCAACCCGAACAAAAAAAGGCACATCGGCCCAGCGCCAATTGTCGATTAGGATTTTTAGCCCGGCGTAGGTCTCGGTCATTGACCCGGGATTCACGTTCTTCTCCTCGCGGTAACCGACAACTTTTTCACCATCGATCGACCCGTCCGTGTACTGGCCGCGGACCACACTGCGAAAAACTTCCTCTCCCCGGATCCGGCGTAACGACCGCAAGACCTTAACTTTCTCGTCACGAATGGAGTCGGCGCTCAGATCTGTCGGCGGCTCCATGGCGATCAAGCAAAGGAGTTGCAAGAGATGGTTCTGCACCATATCCCGCAGCGCGCCGGCGCCCTCGTAGTAGCCAGCTCGATTCTCGACACCGAGTTTCTCGCTGGCCGTGATCTGGACATGGTCGATGTATCGATGGTTCCAGAGGTGCTCAAATAGTGCATTGGCAAACCGCAGCACCATGATGTTCTGAGCCGTTTCTTTCCCCAAATAATGGTCGATACGGAAGGTATCCTGCTCTTTGAAACCATGGTTGACCACAGTATTGAGGCGTTGGGCAGTCTGGAGATCGACTCCAAACGGTTTTTCCACAATGATTCGAGCCCAGGCGCCATCGGCGGTCTTGTTTAAACCAGTCGCCGTCAAGTGGCTCAGTATGGGCTCAAACTGATCTGGTCCAGCTGACAAGTAATAGATTCGATTGCCACGGGTCCCACGTTCCTGATCGATTTCAGCGAGGCGTTCACCCAGGCGCTGGTAGCCTTTTTCGTCTGAAAATTCACTGCGATGATAGAAGATCGAGCTGGCAAAGTTTTTCCAGAGCGCGTCATCGATCGGCTGGCGTGAATATTTGCGAGCAGCCTCGTAAAGTTCCTGGCGGAACACTTCGTCGGTCTTATCCCGGCGAGCAAACCCAACGACGCTTAAGCCTGGCGGCAGATCACCATCGGCAGCCAAATTGTACAAGGCCGGGATTAATTTCCTATGCGTGAGGTCGCCAGTAGCACCGAAGATCACGATCGCACATGTGCCTGGTGTCGCGCGCGACACAAGCCCCTCTCTCAATGGATTTTCAATCAATTTATCTGTCATATTACCGCCCCCCCATTTCGGCGATGGAACACCATCAGGGAGGAGTACAAGGAGTTCAAGGAGTTCGAGTAGCCTAAGGACGACCAGACGGGGGAACACGATGAACGGTTCGGAGACGGCACCGCTGAGGGTTGGCGGAAGCGAGGCAGCGATCCCCAGTCTCCGCCAACTCGGCCTCGTTTTGCATGGCCTTCTCAACATTTTTTCATCGGCTGACGAAAAAATCCGGCTAGACTGTCACCATCGAATCGATATCGGTGCAGTTTCCCCAACAGCTCTAAGTGAATCTGCCTTCAATTTTTTCCCTCCGGAATATTCTGGTAGCGGTCGCGGCATTGGCCGCGCTCTACCTCTGCCTTGTCGCCTACCAGTCTGGTGGCGATCTGCTGGCTCTGGCGTTGTTGGTGATTGCCTGTCTTGGTTTTTTTGTTTATCTCAATCCGCGGGCGGAAAGTTACCGTTATCTTTTTCCGGGACTTCTGGCGTTCGCTCTCTTCGTAATCTTCCCGATCTGTCTGGTGGTTTACATCAGCCTGACCCAGTACAGCGCAAACCATTTGCTCAGCCTATCGGATGTTCTCCTACGCTTTAAAGCGGAGGTCACGGTCTCGGGTTCGGACCGTTTCGATTTCTGGCTGCATCGGCAAGCTGACGGCCGGTTCGTTCTTGAATTGAAGAACGAAAAAAAGCCGGAAGATCGATACATTTCCGAGCAGATCGATCTGGTCGCGGGTCAAGACGGCACTTTCACCGAAGGTCCTTACCGGTTGACCAAGATTTCCCCGAGCGAACAGATTCCCGGTGAGGTTCTGGATCCGGCTACCGTTGCTCGCGAACGCCTCTATCAACCGCTGCGCAACGTACCATTTAAGCTGCCGGGAGATGTTCTGGTTGGAAAGACTGACTTGGAGCATTTCGTCGTCCAAAAGCGGGTTTGGGGAACCAATGCGGACGGCTCCCTAACTAATCAAATCGACGGCTCTGTCATCCGACCGGATTTTCGCGAAGGCCGGTTTGTCGATCAAAACGGAGAGCAGATTGGTCCAGGATTCCGCTCTTTCGTTGGCCTACAAAACTACGTTGAAATCATCACCAATCCGCGAATACAAGGCCCTTTTTTTCGCATCTTTGCCTGGACGCTGGCCTTCTCGATTCTCTCCGTGCTAGGCACGTTCACAGCCGGGATCTTGCTGGCGGTGATTCTGGAATGGCGGGAACTGAAATTCAAAAAGGTTTACCGGACGTTGCTCATTCTTCCGTACGCCGTACCCGGAATCTTATCGCTGTTGATTTTGAGAGGATTGTTCAATCAGGAATTCGGACCCGTGAATCAGGTCTTGAAGGCGGTTCTGGGGTTTGCTCCGGCCTGGGAGACCGATCCTTGGGCGGCAAGAGCCATGATCCTGTTGGTCAATGTCTGGCTAGGGTACCCCTACATGATGTTGATCTGCACCGGGATGTTGCAATCGATCCCGTCAACGATCTACGAGTCTGCGGCCATCGAAGGCAGTAATCCGGTGATAAACTTCTTTCATCTCACGCTACCTCTGGTATTGCCCCCTCTTTTCCCGGTACTGGTCGCGAGTTTCGCATTCAGCTTCAACAATTTTGCGCTCATCTATCTATTGACTGCGGGCGCACCTAGGATGCCGGGCGGCGGAATTGCGGGCGAAACGGATATATTGGTTACCTACACCTATAATCTGGCCTTCCGTGACGCTGGTGCAAACTACGGCTTAGCCAGCGCTATCGCCACGCTATTGTTTTTTATTGTGGGAACACTGTCATGGATCAACCTGCGATTTACTCTGAAACGCTATGCGAGAGGGTAATGGAGCGACGCGGCGAAAGGGCGAAGGGGCGACTGGGCGATCACAACCGCCGGGAACGGCTCAAAACCGGCGCGGCAGATTTGCGGAAAGAATTATGCCCTCGGCGCGCCGAGTTTTTCGCCCTACCGATCCTCCACGTAAATCGCGACCGTTGTTGGCTTTACTGATTACCGACTACTGATTACTGTCCAATCACCAATCACCTTTCACTTTTCACCGTTCCCCCTCCCTCATGCTCAGCCAGCGGCTATTGATTAAGAAGATCATCGCGCATTCGGTGCTCATCGTGTCATGTGCGTTGATTCTGATTCCGTTCGCCATGGTGGTGCTGGCGTCGTTTCGGAAGGGTAACTTTCCGCCGAGCACGCTTTGGCTAAACCTGGATCAATGGACGTTGGACCACTGGAAATATGTTTTGGGGATCCCCA
>JAFAHI010000585.1 GCA_019237325.1 Verrucomicrobiota bacterium
AAGCGAGCTTTCTTCCGGTTGGTTCGATCACCGTTTTCAGCAAAGACTCGAATGATAGCCGCGGCGACGGCAACACTTTCCTCCGGTTTAACCACGATGCCGGCGTCTGCCGCAAATTGGGAATGCCCGGTGATTCCGGCCAACTGGACCCGGAAATAAACACCTGGCGGCACAGATTTCCCTTCTGGAACTGTTACCGCAGAAAACCCGATATCGTTGGTATCAGCCACCACACTGATAGCGCCTCCACCGTCGAACCCGACGTTGAACTTCCTAGGGATGTTATAGATATCCCGGTTATTCAAGATGTAGTAGTGAAGGGCGGTGGCGTAGGGTTGGGAATCGATAAGCTCGGCGGGATCGATCCCGGCTGTCGGGCTAGCAGTAACGTTCCGGACATTATCGACTCCGGACCCTCGTGAGGTCATGCCCAGCTCCTGGAGCTTGAGGAGAACTTTTACTATGTGCTTAGGAGCAATTTCTCGGATCTGGAAATTTGCTCGGGTAGTAACATCAGCATAACCGCCGCCCCAATCTTCTGCTATGCCGGCTAACCCTCGCAGTTGGTCGGCAGTGAGCCGACCAGCTGGGATACGGCACCGCAGCATAAAAGAATTTTGCGCCGGAGCGACATAGAAGAGTCCGTGGAAACGGAACCTGAAAGCGTCGGCTTTATCAGGGAACTTATTCTCTTCGGCGTGAGCAAGCAGCTTGTCCCAGATATCGAGCCCGTGCTGTTCCAGTTTCCAAATTTCTTGCTCGCACAAGTCTGAAAGCGGAGTCCCGAATACCGCGTCTTCGGTGCTGGGGGGCGGAGCAGCTTCGTTTTCCAGGCCTGGAGCGGGTGCAGCAGTGATGCGGCCATCTGAAAGAACGCCGACAAAAGGGGCCAACTTCCTTGTCGAAAGTCCTGCAAAGAAACCTTGTAGATACTCTTTCTGTTCATCGGTGAAAGTTTCTGGAATGGTCATTGTGCGTTTGGTGTTCGGGGTTCGGCGTTCGGCGCTTGGCATGGCTCATCGCGCTCGTGATGGTCCTCGAATGTGCGGGCGCTAGTTCGAACGAGCGGCTGGCGAATTCGTGATCAACTAACCGGGCCTGGTTCGGCAATTGCACTGGATGTGATTGTGGCCGGACTTGCTTCTTTTTTCTGACCGTAGGTAAAATAAAGCGCGAATCCGGTGAAGACCGAGCCACCGATGAAATTACCGACTGTGACCGGTATCTGGTTCCAGATCCACCAGTCGGCGATCGTGGCCTTAGCGCCAAAGAGCATGCCAGCCGGAATAAGGAACATGTTCACGATGGAATGCTCAAAGCCTTGAGCGAAGAAAATGAAAATTGGAAGCCAGGCGCCCACGATTTTGCCGATGGTGGACTTCGAGGTCATCGCCATTACCACTCCGAGGCAAACCATCCAGTTGCAGAGTACGGCTTTTACAACCGCCGTGAGGATGCCGAATGCACCGAACTTCGCGTAGCCCAGCGTTTTGGCATCCGCGATTGCCGCGATTTTAGCGGCGATACCGGAGGCGTCATTGGCATGGCCGGACATGGTTAGCGCCCCATAAAAAAGGAACGCGTAAACGACGCTCCCAATCAGGTTTCCGAGAAGCACCCAACCAAAGTTTGCCAGCATCCGCGACAAGGACAGTTTGCCATCGGCGCAAGCCAAAGGAAGTAACGCAAAACTACCGGTGGCCAGCTCTAGCCCGAGCACCACGATCATGCCGAAACCAACCGGGAACACAAGAGCGCCCACTAACGGTACGCCGGTTTGCACGGTCGCAGTGATCGCGAGGCTGGTCGCAAAACCAAGCAATGCGCCAGAAAGAAACCCTCGGATCAAGAGGTCTTTAGCGGGGAGAGCACCTTTGGTGCTCCCCGCGGCGACCATATTGGAGACGACCTCCAGAGGTGGAACGTAATCCATAGCCGGTCACGAAGCGGAAAACGTGCCAGGAGGCGAACCGTGAGAAGTGAGAGGTGAGAGGTGAGAAGTGATCGGTGTGAAGCGGTGGTGGACTGGTGGACGGATAGTTCAGTTTTTTGCACGGATTGGTCAAAAGCTGACAGGTAAGTATGACGCGAGAGGAAATAGGAAGAAAAGACGGACGAGCGGGAGCTCCTCCCTACCGCTGCGCGGCGTACTCGTCTAGTTTTTGGTAATACGGAGCGGAGTCTTCGTAGAGCTCATCGAATAGCGCAGCGAGCTTTTCGTAGCGGGGTACCCAGTCCGGGTTCGGGACAATCTCTTCGTCCAATTGGATTAACGTTTTTGCGGTCTCCGCCAATGATCCATAAACGCCGGCGGCAACCCCGGCAATCATGGTGCAGCCCAAGATGCTGGATTCGGTGTGTTTAGTCGTGCGAATGGACGTCCGATAAATGCTCGCCTTGATCTCAAGCCAGAGACGGGTTTTTGCGCCGCCACCGCTGGCGACCAAATATTTCATCGGGTTCCCGCTCTGTTCCATAATGGAAAGGTTCCGACGAGATGCAAAAGCAACTCCTTCCATTACTGCTCGGTGGAGGTGCCCACTGGCGTGAGCGTAGGTTAAGCCAAAGAATTGGGCGCGGGCGTTCCGGCGCGATCCCAGGCGTTCTCCGTTTAAGTAAGGTAAGAAAATGAGGCCATCGGATCCCGGCGGCGCAGACGCCGCAACTTTGACCAACTCTTCGTAGCTGACTTGATTGTCATGGAATGCTCGGCGAGCCCAACGGACGGCATCGCCTCCGGCATCCAGGATGGTAAAAGCGCTCCATCCTTCGTCGATTCCTAGAACGTTACTGATGATCGGGTGCAAGACGGCGCGCTCGGTTTGCAGGGTCAATAACGTCGAAGTGCCGGTGGAGTCAGATCCAACACCGACTGAACTCACACCTGATCCAAGCAGAGTAACCGGAAAATCTCCGGCTCCAACCGCGACCGGAGTGCCTGTCAATAGACCGGTTTCTTTAGAAGCTGCGCGGGTTATGGCGCCGACCAAGTCGACCGGCCGTTTGATCTCTGGCAGGATCGTTGGGTTCAGTCCTAATAACTCCGCCAACGATGCGCTCCAAGCGCCTTTCTCGATATCGTAAAGGTAAGTGGTAGATGCCTCCGGATGGTCAATCGCTTGGCAATCGGTTAATCGGAAATTGATAAAATCTTTAACAATCAGAACTGAGGCCGCCCGATTGTAAACTTCTGGATGCTCCTTCTGAAACCAAAGCAGCTTGAACGCCGGCCAAGCGGTAGCGGCGGGATTCCCGGTCACAGGCAACAGCTTTTCTTGATCGTGCCGTTTGAGGAATTCATCGAGCACGTCTCGCGTCCGCTTATCATTCCAAAGAGGCGCATAGTCGACGACTGGAACCCCGTCGTGGTCCAATAAAACGGTGCCATGCATCTGGCCACAGCAGGCGACAGAAATTATCCGGGCCGCCGCATTTTCGATCTTATCGAGTACCGCTCGAATACAGAATACGACCCCTTTCCACCAATCGGATGGACGTTGTTGAGACCAACCGAAGTGGGGCACTTGCTGGTCGTGTTCAGCCGAATGAAAGGCCACGATTTGCCCGCTAAGATTCGTTAATGCAGCCCGGACGCTGCCGGTACCGACATCGATGGCCAGAAAGAGATCTTTGTTCGGGGGCATGGGGGGAATCTAGAATAGCAAATAGCAAATAGCAGATAGCAAATGGAGGAGTTCAGGAGTTCAGGAGTTCAGGAGTTCAGGAGTTCAGGAGTTCAGGAGTTCAGGAGTTCAGGAGTTCAGGAGTTCAGGAGTTCAGGAGTTCAGGAGTTCAGGAGTTCAGGAGTTCAGGA
>JAFAHI010000003.1 GCA_019237325.1 Verrucomicrobiota bacterium
GCTCGGCGCAGGGTTGGGTACCAGACTTCGGCCGTTAACCGATTTAGTTCCTAAGCCGCTGCTGCCGATATTCGGCAAACCAATTATCACTTTTGTGTTGGATCATTTGATCGCCTACGGAGTGGAGCGCTTTGTGATCAACACCCACCATCTCCCGGATCAAATAAACCAGTTGTTCGATGCAAAGCCCGGCGCACGGGAGCTTGTCCCTACCGGGTCCTATCGCGGAAGAGAAGTCAGGGTCGTTTATGAACCGGCTTTATTGGAAACGGGCGGCGGTATCCGGAACGCTGCTCCACTACTTGGCGATGAGCCATTTTTCGTCTACAGCGGGGATTTGCTGACCGACCTGGACCTTGACCACCTTGTCGATGCCCATCATTCCGGGGGCCGGGCTGTGACCTTGGCCTTACGGACGACAGGTTTATCCACCGACATTAGCTTTGATGCTAGCGCGGGGCTGGTCGTCGATGTGCGGCAGATGCTCAAAAGCGGAATTCCGGGCGCATTCGACTTTGCAAATATCTCGGTCTGGGACCCGGCGGCGATTGCGGAGATTCCCACCGGCAAGAAAATCTCGTTTATCCCGGTTCTGGTTGACTGGATTAGCCGAAGCGGCCGGGTTGGAGGCGCCCTGGGCGAAGACGGCCGATGGTTCAATATCGGAAAAAGGGCAGAATATCTGCGGATCCATCGAGTTATTGCAGATGAAGCTTGGCGGCCGGCCTATTTGGCGGAAGCTGCCTGGCCGGCCCCGGTTGATCCAGGCGCTAAAGTCAGTCCGGGAGCAGAAATCAGCGAAGATAGTTGGGTTGGCGCCAACTCCTTGATTGAAAGTGCTGCAAAGCTGCGTAATGCGATCGCTTGGCCAAATTCAATCATCCGGACTGGAGTAGAACTGACCCAGTGCATTGTTGCGGGAGGCGAGGTTCGACAGGGAGTTTTTGACGAGTACGACTTTGTATGAGCTTGAGCTTGGAGCCTTTGATTATCGAAACGCGCCAGCGATTCCCGCATTACCACGACCGGGCTTTCGATATTCACCCGATTGAGAAAGGAGGCTCCGATCGAAAGTATTATCGGATAAGATTCGGGGCGGATGTTTCGCTTATCCTGGTGAAATATCGAGTCGATCGAGGAGAAAATGCCCGGTTTGTCGCCATCGCGAACTTCTTGAGCGGGATCGGGATAAACGCCCCGCTGATCTACTTTCACGATGAGGAACAGGGTTCAATCTGGTTGCAAGATCTTGGGGATGAAGATCTTTGGCATCATCGTACCGAGAACTGGGAAATTCGAGGCGAGTTATACCGGCGCACGCTGGATGAGATTCTTATCCTCCATAAAACCGATCCGGAAGTGCGGTTACCGCCGAACGGACCTCCAGAATTCGATGCTAGTTTGTTCCGCTGGGAACAGGAGTATGGGTTCCAAAACTGTTTCCAACTTTGTTTTCGGATCGAGGAGAGCCGGATTCGAGAAATAGCGGATCGCCCTGAGTTCACCTCATTGGCCGAGCAACTGGCCGCATATCCTCGGATGTTGATCCACCGCGACTTTCAATCGCAGAACATCCTGATCTGCGACGAACAAGCTTACCTGATTGATTTTCAAGGCATGCGCCCCGGTTTGGGGGCATATGATCTGGCTTCGCTCTTGTACGATCCCTATGTGACTTTGTCGTCGGCGGAACGAGAACAGCTGGTCGATTACTACCTGGAAGGATACGAGTATCGCGGGACACGAGAGGAGTTCAGCGATTTATTTCACCGTTGCGCTATGCAAAGGTTGTTGCAGGCGCTTGGGGCTTACGGGGTGATCGGTGTCCGGCGACAGAAACCGGAATTTCTCAGACATATCGGTCCGGCGATCGAAAATTTGCGCGAGGTTGCTTCCTTGCTTCCAGGCTTTAGTTTCTTTGAGGATTTTTTGACTGAACTACCTGACCAACCGAAGCCCCTACCTAACGCGGCGTGAACACGACATCATCCCCTGAACGGTTTCCAAGCGTAGTGATCGAGAATCTGTCGCCACTTCTGGATGGCGGCCGATACCCTCTGAAACGGGTTGTTGACCAAGAATTGGTCGTCTCAGCAGACATTTTCAAAGACGGCCACGATATTCTAGCGGCGGTGTTAAAGTGGCGCCCCCTTTGGGCCCAAGAATGGTGGGAAACACCCATGACGCAGGGCGAAAATGATCGCTGGTCCGGCATAGCGCATTTCGTTGAGAACGCTGAGTACGAACTGACGATTGAGGCTTGGGGAGACGAGTTTGGGTCGTGGCGGGCGGAGTACGACAAGAAATTTAATGCCGGTATCACCGAGTTACCTACCGAGATCGCAGAAGGCGCGATCCTCATAGAAAAAACTGCGTCTCGCAGCAGTCGAAAGGCTGATAAAGAACGGCTTCTCAGTTTCGCAGCGCGGCTTCGGAAAGCAGATGCTGCCGAAGGGTTCCAGATCGCTAGAGAGATTGAGCTAATAGGGTTAATGGGGGCGTGGCCGGACCGCACACTGAGCACGGAGTACTCTCCGTACGTCAAGGTCATTGTCGATCGGCCAGAAGCCTTGTTTGCAGCGTGGTATGAGTTTTTCCCTCGCTCTGCTCAAGGCTTGGGTGAGCGCGGCTCTAAGTTCCGGGATTGTCTTCCCCGAGTCGATGACGCCAAGGCGATGGGGTTCAACGTCATTTATTTTCCGCCGATCCACCCAATCGGCTTCACAAAACGAAAAGGGAAAAATAATTCGGTCACGGCTGAGCCGAATGATCCCGGCGTGCCGTACGCGATCGGCAGTAAGTTTGGAGGGCACAAGGCGGTGGAACCCGAATTAGGGACGCTGGAAGATTTCGATTGGCTGGTAAATGAGATCCGGTCTCGCGGCATGGAGGTGGCCCTGGATTTTGCGATCAACTGTTCGCCCGACCATCCTTACGTCGCAGAGCATCCGGACTGGTTCTTTCACCGGCCGGACGGCACGATCAAGTACGCCGAGAACCCTCCCAAGAAGTATGAGGATGTTTACCCGCTGAATTTCCACAATCCAAACTGGCGCGCGCTTTGGGAAGAGATGAAATCTGTCATTCTCTTTTGGGCTAAGCATAACGTTCGCATTTTTAGGGTTGATAATCCGCATACGAAGCCGGTGGCATTTTGGGAGTGGCTAATCAATGAGGTCCGAACTGATTATCCGGATGTTATTTTTCTATCCGAAGCGTTCACTAGGCCGAAAATGATGAAGGCTCTGGCCAAATGTGGATTTACCCAATCCTATACCTATTTCACCTGGCGGAATACGAAGTACGAGCTGACCGAGTATTTGACGGAGCTTTGTACAACGGAGATGAAATATTTTTTCCGGGGCAATTTCTTCACGAACACTCCAGATATACTGCCGTACTTTTTGCAGAGTGGGGGCCGTCCGGGATTTCTGATCCGCGCGGTTCTGGCCAGTACCCTAACCACGGTCTACGGCATCTACAGCGGATTCGAGCTTTGCGAGAATGTGCCGATTCCAAACCGCGAAGAGTATCTCAACTCAGAAAAATACCAGTTCAAAGAAAGAGACTGGGACGCGCCGGGAAACATCAAGGCATACGTGACGCAACTGAACCGGATTCGCAAAGAAAACCGGGCTTTGCAGATCTACGAAAACCTGGAATTTCACCCGGTGGAAAACGATCAGATCCTGTTCTATTCGAAGGCCACGGCCAGCCTGGATAACATTATCTTGGTGGCCGTGTCACTGGATCCTTTCCATACCCAAAGCGGTTTTGCTTCGGTGCCAGTTGACCGGTTTGGAATCGGCGAGAATGAGGCTTACCAAGTAGAAGACTTGCTAACCAACGAACGGTTCGTTTGGCGGGGTCGCCGTAACTTTGTCCTGCTCGAACCGAATTCGCGACCTGCACACATCTTCCGCCTGCGCCGGCAGATTGGGAAAGATGGCGGGCAAACGGTGTTCCGCTAGGGGTTTTAGACTCGAAGTTCTAGGTTCAAAGTTCTAGGATTGCGGTCTGTGCCATAGAGATGGTGCTGATTGTATAACTTAGAACCTGGATCTTAGAACCTAAAACTTATAACCTCTCTGATCGTGGGTTCACCAATCGTTATGTGCTTTTCCTTTCGTAATCCCCAATGCGGATCATCGGGACACACTCTCTGGCGACGACTTCGGCTCCTGATGACGTTCCTTCTGTTGCTGCCCTTATTCGGTTGCAGCAAGTCGAAGGAGGACCTGGTTAAAGAACTAAACGCGCTAAACTTCCAATTTAACGGTGATGATTTCGTACGTTCCGCTGCCGAAGGCGATCAAAAAGCGCTGGGATTGTTCTTTGCCGCTGGCTTTGACGTCAATACGCCCAACTCCGCAGGTTATACCGGTTTGATGGCGGCTGCTGAGCGTGGGCGTGCCGATATCGTAAAGCTGCTGCTGGATCATAAAGCCGATCCTAATGTCGCGGGACGGGACGCCGGCACTGCTTTGATGTTGGCGGCGGAAAATAATCAACCGGAGATTGTAAAACTGCTGCTTGGCCGCGGCGCTGATCCGAATCGTCAGGATAATAATGGATGGACCGCCCTTCTAAAGGCGGCTTATCAGGGCCACGCAAAGTGTATCGAGATACTGGCCAGCCACACCAAACAGGAGCTAGATCGCGCTTTATTGGTGGCGACGCTGATGGAGAGGAAAGATGCGGTTAAGGTCTTGCTGGACAATGGGGCCGAGGTTGACTTCAGAGCCAGTGACGGTCGTACTCCTTTGATTTTGGCGGCAGGCAAAGGAAATAAAGACATTGTCGAACTGTTACTCAAGGCAGGAGCGGATGCGTCTTTGACGGATCAAGGCGGGCAAACCGCCGAAGCGGTAGCTGCGGCAAAAGGTTTCAGCGACATCGCAGACTCTCTGCGGCACGCGCCGGCGCCGAGCGGCACCCCGGTAGCGGTTACTTCGCCCAGCGCGAGCGGCGAGACCGCCTCCGCCACTGGTTCCGCTACACCTCCCACCATATCTGACGATGATATTTTGAAGATGCCGAATCCGTCCGGTTCCGCTCCCTCCGCTTCGCCTGGTCAAACAAAGGTTGCCAACGTTGCTGCTGGCGCGCCGTCGGTGACTGGGAAGATCAGGGTAGAAGATGTAGAAGAGGCGTTCTTGCCGGTCACCCTCGACGAGGTGCATGGAAAAAAAGCAACCCTGCGTGAGGCTGATGGCTCTATTTATACGGTGACAGTGGGCGACGTGCTAAAAGGCATGAGCTATCGCGTCGTTGATGTCGAGGCTCGCAGCGTCAATGACAAGGATGGGAATGTAGTGGACGCGTCCGTGGTCAAGTTGCGTCACGAACGAACCGGGCAAACGATTTCCTTGATAAAGGGAATCCCCACCCGCGAGCACGGCGCCTACGCGGTTCTCGTGGTGAACTCGACCGGTCAAAAGATCAAAGTCGAACTCGACCACGAATTTTCTCTGCCGGACGAACCGGGGCAAACCTATCGCATCTTGGATATTCGCCCGACACAGGTGGTCATTAAACGAATGAAAGACGGCGAGGTTTGGACGCTGCAGAAATCAGCGGGATAAAGGGGAGCGGAAGGCTCCGCGACACCTTTCGGTAATCGCTAATCACCAAACCTTTGTTTACTTTGTGTCTTTGTGGTTAATGTGAAACTCTAACACTAGATCATGAAGATGCCGCTCGAAGACCTGTTTGAGGACATCATCGGCAAAGCTCAACGTGGACTTAAGCTTTCCGACGGGGAAGTAGCCGCGAAAGCTGGGTTAGCGTCATCGACATTGACCCGCCTGAGGACCGGATCGGGAACTCGAGCGGAGGTCGACGCCTTAGCCCGCGCTTTGGAGCTCAAGCCGCAGCCGCTGTGGGAATCATTTCAACGAAGTTGGGAACCCGAGCCGGTTAACGTGGATGGTCTGGAGCAGGTGAATACCGATATGCTCGGATTCACCGTTAACACTTACTTGGTTTGGGATCCTTCGTCGCAAAGTTGTGCGCTTTTTGATGCGGGCATCGAGCCAGCGACGCTTTTAGCGACTCGAGACCGCCGGAATCTGAAGCTGGAATCGATTTTTATTACTCACACGCACGAGGATCACGTTGCTGCGTTGAAAGAAGTCGCGGCGAAAACGTCCGCTCGAGTGTTCGGTCCGTCTCTGGAACCCGTCTCTGGAGCCACCTCTGTACAAGAGGGAAGCCGCTTCGAAATCGGCAAACTCAAAGTTGAGGCCAGGCTAACCAACGGTCATTCGCCTGGAGGAATATCCTACGTTATCGAGGGACTATCCGTCCCGGTCGCAGTGGTCGGCGACTCGCTCTTTGCAGGTTCGATGGGGGGAGCTCCCAGTGCCTACGCACTCGCTCTTACGAATAACCGGGAGAAGCTAATGACGCTGCCGGCTGATACGGTTCTTTGCCCAGGACATGGGCCCGTAACGACAGTTGGGGAAGAGCGCCAGCACAACCCGTTCGTCGGATCGTAGCTCGGAAATTGCACCACAAAGACACAAATGACACCAAGATTGAGGAACTGGCCTGTTAGAGTAGTTTTTCCGGTTTTTGAAATTCTTTAGTTTTCTGTTCCTTTGCGTCCTTCGTATCTTTGTGGTGAATGCTGATTTATGAGTTTAGCGGAAGAGGTGTCGCCGGAGGCGCTTGAAGAACAACAATTCGAAGTATTTCCGGCGGACCTCTGTCAGCCGCTTCTTCTGAGCGAGATTTTCGGGAACGATCGTCCGTTGGAAATCGATCTGGGGTCCGGTTCAGGCAAGTTTCTGGTCGAGGCTGGGCAACGTTATCCGGAAAGAAATTTTTTGGGTATTGAACGACTGCTGGGACGTGTGCGCAAGACGAGGCGAAAAGCCTGCCAACTTAGCTTAACGAATGTCCGAGTATTGCGAGTCGAGATCGATTATGCCGTAAAGCATCTGTTTCCGCCGGAAACAGTTTTCCGGTTCCATTTGTCATTTCCGGACCCTTGGCCGAAACGCAGACACCATTCTCGCCGGTTGGTGGATGAAGAATTCTTCGAAGCGATAGCGGTTGCGTTAGAGTCAACCGGAGAGCTTTGGATAAAGACCGATCATGCCGAATACTTTCGCTGGATCGAAAAGATAGCGGCCAACGTGAGCTCTACCCTTCAAGAGGCGCCCTGGGCAGATGAGTACCCGAACACGGACTTTGATGAGACGTTTGCCGCTGAAAACGCTCCCATTTATCGGTTACGGCTTCGCAAGGTCAATCGGTCGCCAAGGTAGCCGCTCAATTCCAAGTCCTTATTAGACAGGGCAATAGTTACTGCTCCTTTGTCTCCTAAGAACCAGATAGGGACAGCAGGCCCGCCTGCTGATTGGTTTCCCGCTGGCTTTCCTTGAAGGTAGAGAATGGCTTGCGGATGAAACTTCCGGAGGAGCTCAGGGGAAGAGCATTGGCGTTGGCTGGGTACCACAACAACGTCAACGGTCCGGCTAGGTAGCACCTCGATCTGCTGACGGTTGCTATTGAGTAGAAGGACTACGAAAGATCCGAGTTGACAATCCAAAACCGGTTTGAGCGGCGGGATGAATTTTGTACCGCTCCATGCGATTTCATCGTTTAAGCTGATCTTTTCTTCCCCCAACGACATGCGGCTGGTGGTCTCTTTGGTTATACCGATAGGCGAGGAAACTTCTTCCTCCTTTCCCGCGGCTGCGGGACTACGGCTCGACAGACTTTCAGATGAGATTCCTGCAACTTTGAAGTGTTTGATTACCTCTGACGCGGACCCGGCATGATCTTGATCCGATCTTGTCCAGTTTAAAAACGAGAGGCCGTTTACCCCTTCACTGCGCAGAAAGGGTTCGGTAATCCTGCGGTACTTCGATGGGCTGCCTGGGTTGACCAACGCGGTATGTGGGCCTCGGCAGAAATAGATAGTCTCGGATCGCCCCGACGCGAGCACCACAATCTTGACCTCGGCTAACCAAGGCAGACGCCCAATATTCATGGCCTGGCCCGGAAAGGCAGCGCTGGCGTTCACGATGACGAGAAATACGTGAGCCAACAGCCAGTTGGCGTTGTTCAGATAGATGCTGGCCCAACCAGCGATTGGCGAAACCAGAATTGAGACCAATGCGGTGAAAAGAATCCAGGTCCCGACCGGAACCGCCAAGAAATTCGCTACGACGTTGCTGAACGAGATTCGATGGAAATAGAAGATCGAGAACGGAAGCGATGAAACCCAACAGATCGTACATACCGCTAAGAGTTCGGCGGATCTGTGGATTAGCCTTTGCGAAAGCTGGTGCAAGCGAGAAATGAGCTGACGCGGGATCCACGGGTCCGGTTTGAAAGGATGAGCCAGCCAAGAAGTCAGTGGACGAGCCCCGATCACGATGAAAGCCACAATGGCGAATGAAAGTTGAAAACCGAGCTGGAACAGTTCTTCTGGATTGCAGAGCAGGAGAATGAAACCCGCCCCCGACATGGCATTCAGTTGCAAAACCGGTCTTTCCAGGGAAATGCCGACAAGCACGAACAAAGCCATCAGAGTGGCCCGCAGTCCGGCTGCAGATAAACCGGTGCCAGCACAATAAAGCAAGAGGAGAGGGACCACGGCGCCGGCAATCCATCGGCGCGGCAAACAGAAAAGGCGCGCGGCGATCCAGGAGATACCGGCGAGCAGAGTCACTTTAAGGCCATCAATGACAAAGAGATGCAGTGTGCCGGTATCTTGCAGAAGTTCGAGCAGATCGGGATCAAAGTCGGACCGGTCGCCGAAGGTGACGCCTTCGATGAGCGCTTTGATCGGGTGGTCGTTCTCCAGAGATCGGGTAGGGATGTTTTCGACTGCTTTCCGGCAGCTTAATGCGATCGCGAAAATGGGGTTACCCCAGCTGTGCTGCTTAATGGTAGCGTCACGGGCGTTCGCTGAATTTAAGACGACGTAAATGCCTTCATGTCGCAGGTAGGTTCGCTCATCAAACTCTCCCGGATTCAGGGCGCGTTGAGGCGCTTCTAAGCGTCCCATCACTTGGCAACGGTCACCGTAATGAATGGGCTGGCTCGCTAATTCAGCCTCAACGCGAAAGTCCATGGGGCGCCCATCGACGCTTGTCACTTTCGCGATCAATCGTTGCTTGATTTGGTTGCCCCAGTGAAACGGCTTGGAATCAGCCTCCGCCTCCAGGTCGATCTGATGGATCCGGCTGGCGAGATCGGACTTCGCGACGAGCTGATACCCTTGGTCTGAGCCTCTGCGGAACGAATGCCAAAACCCGAAGAAAAGCAGGGTGGCAGCCAATGCGAATGCGGTACGCCTCCAGGCCGCAACCGCAATCGCCGACAGTCCAAAGGCTATGCCCCAACCAAGGAAGGGGATGGGACAAACCTCGGCCACAGCGACTCCCAGACAGGCGGCGAGGAATAAACCGCCGAGAGGGATGCGCCGCATGCACAAGTAATAACCGTATTATTTTGAGTTATCAACAACTTAAGAACATTATTCTTGGATGTAATTACGTGTGAGTAATTGACATTCTATTGTCAGACTTGCCCCCATTGGCGCACTCTTCGCGCGGTCCTAGCAGGCTGTTGAGAAACGGCGCCATAGGGCCAGATCTTTATAGCTTTGAGCCCGAAAAAAACGGACCAGGTCCGGAGGAGCGGCATCTAATCGGGAACCACCTTCTATGCCGCTCCTAGCGAAGCTGTCGTCGTTTAGATTATTGTTGCTATAAAGATTTCGCTCCTACGGAGCTGGGCCTGATTTTCGGCGTTTTTCGAGAGGCTTCTAGGGCCCGCTGGGGCGCAGAGTCCTGACATAATGGACGAGATTCCAGATGTGCTCGTCCGACTCGACTTTTCCAAACGCGGGCATCCCGCTGAGCCGGATGCCATTCTTCACAATCCAGAACAATTCACGATCCGAATAATCTTGTACCTCAGGAGAGGTGAGATCCGATGCGCGCGGATACATCCACCGGCCATTGTCAGTGGGGGTGTGGCCGTCGGAGCCATGGCACATGGTACAATCCGTGGCGTAGATTTTGTCCCCTTCCTCAATGCTTGCTTGCAGATTGCCGGGTGCCGGAGGAATACCCTTGCGGCTTTTCCAACGAATCAGAAGGTGTTTTGCTTGGGTCGCAAAAGCGGTCTCTAGGTAGCCCGGCTGCTGAATCGCGTCGAGCCTTATCTGAGTAAATCCCGCGATCCCGGCCCCCGCAATCAGCACAAGGACAGTGAGGATGACGAGTGCCCGGCGCTTCATCCAATCAGCGAAGCTATCCGGAAAGCTAGAGAGGACGCGCTAAGCGCTCCCTCTCCGGCAGGTTACGATGCTGCTTTGATAGCGGTGACATGGATCGTCTTAGTCGCCTTGTCCAAGGTTCCCGTGACCTCCACTTGCTGTCCTGCGAACGTGGCGGGCTTTTTCTGATCGCTCAGCCCGTAGAAGCTCTTATCCGCGTTGAAGAGCACATACTTACTGCCTGCCTTCACGCACGCCAGGGTGCACGCCTTGGGATCATTTGTGCCCTCCTTCTTGAACATGGCCTCGTGCCCTCCACCTTTGGCACACGCTTCGTCCATTATCTCACCCTTGTAGGTCGCAGCCGCCGCGAAGCCGGGTGTCAGCACCATGCAGGCAGCGATGCTCATTACTAATTTCTTCATCGTTTCTCTTTCTGATTGGTCTATTTTTGGAAAGTCTCTCCGTTTGGGGGTGGGCTGCGCCATGTTTCGGGCACAAACGCTTCTCTTAATACGATCAAGCAAGTGCCGCGGGCCGAACGCACTCCAGATGCCAATGCCGGATCGAAAGGCGTCAGGCCACCCTAACTATAAAAAAAGAACAAGCTGAGGAAACTCGCGTATGAAATTCAGGGGGCAGACTAAAGAGAAGCAGATAAAGCAATAAGTCAAAATATTTTTTGTCTTATTGCGCCCGCGTCGGATAGTTGGATAAATGAGAATTTCTGGATGGCGCCGACGTATTTTAGCAAGCACCCGCGGAAAAATTCTCACGCTACTCCGAACCAAGAATCAAACGGTCAATGAACTTGCGGAAGCGCTGGAATTAACCGATAACGGAGTCCGTTCCCATCTGACGAGTCTGGAACGCGACGGTTTGGTCCACCCGTTAGGTGTGCGACCTGGCTTTCGCAAGCCGCACGTTCTCTACGGTCTTACCGCGGAAGCCGAGTCGCTTTTTTCTACTGCCTACGGTCCACTACTCCATCACGTTCTGACGGTTATCCGTAGACGTTTATCTTTGCCGGAATGGCGAGCAAGTCTACGCGAAGTCGGTCGGACGGCCGCGAAAGAACATCTCGACCAGATCAAAGACAAAACCCGCAGTCAACGGATTGAGGGTGCTTTGGAAGCGTTAAAGGAGCTGGGCGGTGACGCTACCATCAAAGAAGGCGGAGGGAAGCTAACCATTTATGGGAACGGTTGTCCGCTTTCCTCGGCCACAGCTCATCATCCGGAAGCCTGCCTGATTGTCGAAGCCCTTCTTTCCGAAATTGTTGGCGTTCCGGTAAGAGAACGCTGTGAACACGGGGACGCACCGCACTGTCGTTTTGAGATCACCTAAAGCAGGTGGCAGGGACTAACCGGCCGCACAAGCAGAATGGGGTGACCCGAAACATCCGCGACTCGGTTCCCGGGCGAAACCAGTCTGCAATATCGAGTTTGCATATATATCGTATAGCGATGTAAGATTGGACTAGGGATCCTGCGCGGACATCCGACCTGGGTGGACGTCTCAACCTATGTGGGAACGGTCGGCCTTTTCGTCACTCTCTTTCTCTTATTCATCCGGGTATTTCCGATGATCGCGATGTCAGAAGTCAAGGGCGCCCTTCCGGAAGCCGATCCTCACTATGTCCCGGAACCCGTTCTACAATCCGGCCCGGCGCCTGACTTTCCTGTCCGCGAAATAACCTAGCTCTCGTTCCGCGGTCGCGCATATAGGCGTTAACCTGAGTGTTTGGTCGAGGAGATAGTGCGCAGCCGCGTCTCGTTGACGTAGGGTGGTTTCATCGAGATACTGGAGCGCGACGATCCCTTCCACGTCCATATAGTCAGGTATGACCAGGAGCGTGCCGGCGCTCGCAGTATTGATCGATAGCAGCCTTTTCACGAGGCGCTTTCTTTCCCATCGCCACTCAACTTTGCGAGGACGCTGTAGTCTTCCAATGTCGTAGTGTCCCCGGTTACTTGACCGCTGCTAGCGACTTCTTTGAGCAGGCGCCGCATGATCTTGCCGCTGCGGGTCTTAGGTAGTGCGTCAGTAAAGCGTATATCGTCCGGTTTCGCGATAGCACTAATAACCTCTGCCACATGTTCCCGAAGCGTTTCCCGTAGCTCTGGCGTTGGTTTCTTGGGCTGCTTCAATGTAACAAAAGCAACCACCGCTTGGCCTTTCATCTCGTCTGGACGCCCAACCACGGCGGCCTCGGCCACATCCAAATGGCTGACCAGCGCGCTCTCGATCTCTGAGGTTCCGAGGCGATGACCGGCGACATTGAGCACATCGTCAATTCGGCCAACAATCCAGAAGTAACCATCTTTATCCCGGCGGGCTCCATCGCCGGTAAAATACATTCCCTTAAATTCGCTCCAGTACTGTTTTTTGTACCGTTTTTCGTCGCCCCAAATGGTTCGAAGCATGGACGGCCACGGCTTTCTGATCACGAGTTTTCCTCCCACATTCGGGGGGACCTCTTTGCCCTGGTCGTCTACCACGGCTGCATCAATTCCAAAGAACGGCAGCGTCGCGCTACCCGGCTTCGTTGGAGTCGCTCCTGGCAGCGGTGTAATCATGATTGAACCGGTCTCGGTTTGCCACCAAGTATCCACAATTGGACATCGGCCTCCTCCAATCACTTTGTGATACCACATCCAGGCCTCCGGATTGATCGGCTCTCCCACTGTTCCCAGGAGCCGCAAGGAAGAGAGATCATGTCGTTGCGGATGCTCATCTCCCCAACGAACAAAAGCCCGGATGGCAGTTGGCGCGGTATAGAAGATGGTTATGCCGTATTCCTCAATTAGCTTCCAAAAACGATCCGGCTCGGGCCAGTTCGGTGCGCCCTCGTACATAAAAGCGGTTGCCCCAATGCAGAGTGGTCCGTAAACGACATAGCTATGCCCGGTTACCCAACCAACATCGGCCGTGCACCAATAGATGTCTCCTTCTTTGATGTCGAACACATATTTGGTGGTAAGCGCCGCTTGGAGTAGGTATCCGGCTGAAGTATGCAGGACGCCTTTCGGTTTGCCGGTCGACCCGCTGGTGTACAAAATGTAGAGAGGATCTTCAGAGTCGACTGGTACTGGCTCGCAGTTCGCGTCGACATATTCCATTTCCCGGTGCCACCATACGTCTCGCCCTTCCCGGATCGTGACCTGGTTACCTACCCGTCGAAAAACGACCACCTTTTTTACGTGCTCATCGTCTTTTAGAGCTTCATCCACATTGCGTTTCAAGGGCACGATCGCGCCGCGGCGGTACCCGCCGTCGGCCGTTATGACCATTTTGGCCTGGCTATCGAGAACTCGATCCTTGATGGCGGCGGCACTAAACCCGCCAAACACAACCGAGTGAATGATCCCCAGTCGCGCGCATGCTAACATTGCAATGGCCGCTTCCGGGCACATCGGCATGTAAATGATAACGCGATCTCCCTTCTTGACTTGATTGCGCTTCAAGACATTCGCAAATTTGCAGACCTCCCGATGCAGTTGTTGGTAGGTCAATGTTCTCTTATCTCCTGGTTCTCCTTCCCAGATCAGGGCCGCCTGATTTCGCCGGGAACCACTGAGATGCCGATCGAGGCAATTCTCTGAAACGTTCAGTGTCCCGCCCACGAACCACCGGGCGAACGGTTCCTTCCAGTCCAGCACAGTCTTCCACTTCTTGTGCCAAACGAGGAGTTCGGATGCCTGTTCGCCCCAGAATTCTTCCGGGTTCCCGATCGACTTACGATAAAGTTTCTGGTACTGTTCGAAACTTGGGATGTCGGCTTTCGAAGAAAAGGCCTCAGGAGGGTTAAAGACCCGCTTCTCGATTAAGTGTGATTCAATGTTGTTGCTCTCATAGCGAGTAGCAGAAACTGGCGTTTGATTTCTCATATTTTAAGCTTCCTTGCGTGCTGCGAGCGTAGCTGCCCAGAGTCCTTTGGCCGACGCATACCAGGCCGCTATCGCGGTTAAGATTCCAAGATAACCACCAAATGCAGTAATCCCGGCCTGGGAGCTGAAGCTGCCAATGGCCAGGACCAGATAAGTAATCGTTAGGAGGACGAATACGGTCAACACTGGCCGGCTAACCGCCGTAGCGGCGACGGTCATGTAACCCGTGAAGATTGCCCAAGCGAGTAAGAAGAAGCCCAGAGCCAGGGGCAGCGCCGAGGCTGGGACCTTTTCTACATTGAAGGAAATCAGCAATGCAAATGCCATCCAAAATGCTCCGAAGGAGGTAAACGCCGTCGCTCCAAATGTGTTGTTGCGTTTAAACTCCCACATTCCAGCGCAGAATTGGGCTAACCCGCCGTAGGCCGCGGCCAAGCCTATCACCACGGCGTCTCCGCCTTTTGGAATCCAGCCAGCGTTGGCGGCCGACAGGACGAAGGTAGTTAACGCAAATCCCCCGAGGCCAAGTGGAGCGGGATCAGCAACCGTTGGCTTACTGCTGATTTCGCTAAATGGTCTAACTGATGACGTTGTAGTGACGCTCATAATCGATGTTACCTCTAATCTAGTTTTTTAAGCTTGCCGGCAGGTGACCCCTATTACTTTCGGAAGCGCACGGACCGATAATGAAGCCAGACCGGCGGGCCTCAGTTGGCGCTCCCAACCCCGACCCCAAAGCGAGAAAGATAGATTGAACTCGAGCATACAATACCCGGTTACAACCGCTTGCGACCAACACCCGACCTTGCCCACCGCTCGCGCACGGCTCTTACTAACTGGTTATATGCTTTGCCTGCTCTGAACAGGGTGTTCTGGAGGGGGAGCGGTCCAGAAGCTACCCGGATTCAGAAGCGGTTTGCGCCGCCACTCAACCAGGCAACTGCGAGTTGAGTGAACGCCGCCAGAGTTAACATATATCGTTGCGCGATATGTGCAAATGACGAATTCACCTGCACGTCTCGATGATGGAGGGAGATACGGGTTGGGGAGAATTCAGTTTTTCTGACTTTGTGACTTTTGCGATCTTTCCGTGTGGTGAATCTTGTATGGGGGAAAGACCGGGTAACTTCGAAACCACCTTGCCGAATCGAATTAGATTGGTTAATTATATATCGTATAACGATAGGATTTGATTGTGTCTGGAAAACCAGTTGATCTTTTGAAAAATTACCTCGGGGCACTGTCCCATTCCATGGTTCAGCCGCGGAAACTCCCTAGGCCGGCTATTGCCATCTCCAGGGAGAGCGGAGCCGGAGCTCTAAATGTGGCTACTTTGGTTGCGCAGGAACTTAATACCGTATGCCCAGGAGCGCCGCCTCGCCCCTGGGCGGTGTTCACTGGGAACTTGCCCGGCAAAATTCTCGAAGACCATAGTCTGTCAGAGAGAATTGAACAATTCATGCCGGAAGATGTTCGTTTTCCGTTGACCGAGTCTTTCGAGTTCTTGCTCGGTCTGCATCCCCGGCCCGGTCTGCTGCGGGAATATACGACGGATACAATCCGAAAATTGGCCGCGAACGGCAATGTCATTCTCGTTGGCAGGGGCTCTGCGGTTACCTGCGCCGGGCTTCCTCATGTTCTTCGCGTCCGGCTAGTAGCACCATTTGAGTTCCGGGTTCGCAACTTCGCACGATCCCACGGCATTCCCGAGCAAGAGGCCGTGCGCGTCGTGCGCACAAATGACTCTGCGCGTCGCCGTTATGTGCGCGCTTACCTGAATTCGGATGTTACCAACCCATTACATTATGACCTGGTCATCAATACCCAGAGTCATGGTTTTGAACGGGTCGCCCGGATCATTTGTGCTGCGGTGATTCACCTGATATTGCAGGAACGCGAACCGAAAATGCAGCATTCCTCGGTGCAGAACGGAAGCAGGCAGGCTGTATAGCCCGGGCTGGGCGTCACCACCGGGAGGATTGGTGAGAAGTGATTGCTAGTGAACCCGCTGGTGCGGCTCAAGCCGAACGCTTGGTTCTCAGTGGTTCCGATCCTGTAGCAGGTGATTGAGAATCAATCGTAACGATGGACCGAGCCGACGAATTTCATCTCGGTGGGCCTCGGTGAGTTGCTCCAGAACCTTGGCGCCATAATCCGTCAGCCTAATATAAACTTGGCGCCGGTCCTTGAGTCCCGGCTCGCGGGCAATGAGATTCTGTTCCACGGATCGATCCACCAAGCCTACTGCGCTGTGATGAGCGATATGTAACTGGTCGGCTAGCTCACCGATCGTGATGCTTTCGCGGCCCGGAAATCCCTTGATCGCGAGCAAGGCTTGATGCTGGCGCGGGGTAAGCCCGGCATCCAGAGCGGCTAATTCGCTGAAATGGAGGAACTCACGCAGTTGATAACGAAATGCCGCCAGCCTCTCATACTGAGCTTTGCTGAGTCCTCGGACGGGGCGAACAGTAGAGCGGTTTGGCATAGAGGCTTTCATAATAAGTAGGCTTCGATCGCGAACTGGCTAACCGTTTTGACAGGTGACGTGCATTGCAAAATGCTAAATATGCAATTTCTCGGCTTAGCGCCAGTATTATGTCGTTCCTCGATTCATTGAACCGTGGCGGCGCTTGTTTCTAAGTTCGCATATGTCTCGTAATACGACATTTATCTTGAAGTTTTTTTGTCGCAGGCGTATCTAAGTAGTTAAGAGGGAGAGTAATCGGAATGAATGCAGTACATGATGGTGTAGAGTCTGTTACGTCACAGGGCGACCGCCTCAAGGATACGGTTCCATTGCAAGAGTTTGTTCCGATCGGCACTTTTGGTGGCTCTCAAGAATTCATTTTGAGAATCAGCAACGGAAAGCCGGTCGCAGCGAACACCGGCGACCAAGGCGGCGGCCAGAATTAATGCAGGTTTGATTGCCGTGGCATTAAGGGTTGCGGTTGCCGATTAGCCATTCGCGGCTTGCTTTGCCTGATGCAAAGCAATGTCGATGGCTGGCAGAGCTTTGCCGAAGATATTGGATCGCCAACGGCCCAAGGGTGCGATTCGTCGTGGCTTCGTTTCCCACCCGAATGATTGTGGTCAAACTCGGCGACGGATCGGGCGAGAGGCCCTGGAGAGGCTGCTTTCGTGGGATTTCAATAAGCTGATCGTCGCGCATGGCGGCTGCGTTGATCACGATGGGAAGGCATTTGTCGCAAATGCCTTCCGCTGGTTAAACCGCTGACAAACGTTTTTTTCTCATTTTTCAGCACCAACTCTATCTGCGACCTTCCGCCTTAACGCGAGTTTGACCGCCTTCTGTAACAATGAGGAGCGCTCTCGGTGATGCTCTTCCTGATGTGATTTTTCGTAACCCAATATGAATTCACCTCGACCCAGGTAGCCGACCAATTTGGTTGGATCAGTCGGATCCACAACCGGCAGACGACCAATTCTCGCACTGAGCATCTTGGCGGCAGCATCGGAAAGAAGTTCGTCTGGAGATGTCACCACTAGGTCACTGCTCCCAGCGTTTAGCAGCGTGTCCTCACCCTTCCCATTTCGCAATGCGCGCATTATATCGGCTCTGGTGATCATGCCGGCGAGACGCCCTTGTTCATCCACTAAGGGTACCCCATGCCTTTGCGCATAGGGAGCCAGTAGCCGAGAGTTCGAAAAGCTGAGCGAACAAAGACCCAAAAGCCCCTCCGGTCATGATGATCGGCCCTTCCGCACCAAAAGGTCCTCCGGTCCCATTTGAAATTGCTGAGGAGAGCGGTTTTAACACCGCCACCTTCGCATCGAGCCGGCTTCGGCCCAGCAAAATGGCTTCTAGCGCTTCGGGGATACCATGGCCCCGGATTTTCTCGGAGCCGTAGCGAGCCATTAAACCGATTATAAGAGACCCGGCGACCGGAACTAAGATAAGACCCAGCCCCAAATGGCTGTTGGCTGGCGAGGAGGCTTCTGCCGAGAAGCGACCAAAAAAAGCGACATTCGTAACCAGGTTAATCAATCAGATTAGAGCCACCGCGATAAACGACGCGAACAACCCAACCACGAAAGCGAGCGCAGAAATGAAAAATACCCGTGGATTAACAGTAAAATCAGCTAAAGCATTCCCAGATCGCAGCATAAGAGAACCTGCAACATGTATCGCTTACCGATATAATCAAGCATCCTCCACCCGTCGAGACGGGCGTTTCGCGGATCACGGCGGCTCGTTCACTCGCTAATAAAACCCTGAGTGGACGAAATGTTCATCGACGGTGAATTTGAACCCCGGGCTGGTCAATGTTTGAATTCCCTTCTAAGAGCAAAGCATAACCTCGACATCGCGCGTGCGAGAGGAGCTCTCCGTGTTGGACATGGCGATCAAAGCTCCTAGACTTCCTAGAACGAAACTATCCCCCACCATGGATTATCATTTGATCGTCATCGGCGGTGGTGCTGCAGGTAAAGATGCCGCACTGTTCGCGGCTAGAGCAGGGATTAAGACCCTGCTTGTTGAGAAAGACCAGCTAGGAGGGACCAGCTATCACCGAGGATGTTACGCAATGCGGGCCTTGCAGGCCTGTGCCTTGGCCACCAAGACAGCGGAAAGGAGCGAAAGATCCGGGATTGGAATCGAGTTTTTCAATACAGGATGGGCCGATTGGTCCCTTGTACGCCATCGAGTTACCAGTAGACTGACAGCGCAATTAAGCCGAGAACTGGCCGAAGCCGGCATCGGAGTCGAGTACGGTGCCGCCAGCTTTTTCGATAACCATCAAATCCAAATCAGCGATGCCGGCGGCAAACAGAAAACCTTTACCGCCGAAAACTTC
Source organism: Verrucomicrobiota bacterium (assembly GCA_019237325.1). GTDB lineage: Bacteria > Verrucomicrobiota > Verrucomicrobiia > Chthoniobacterales > JAFAMB01 > JAFAVN01. Next base: position 18,951 of record JAFAHI010000003.1, read on the forward strand.
ATCATCGCTATTGGGTCGATGGTTCGAAGGAGGAGAATACAGAACTTTGCGCGGACTTGGTCAAAAACGGCACGTTTATAAAGCTGAACGAAGAATTCTGGCCGGGATGTTATTACGCGCGTTCTGATCCGACAGACGTAGCTCGCGTTGAAGACCGGACATTTATCTGTTCGCTTTCAAAGTACGCCGCCGGGCCTACGAATAATTGGGTCGACCCCTTCGAGATGAGAAAGACGCTCAAGCGCCTCTTTAAAGGGTGTATGGCCGGGCGGACGATGTATGTCCTACCATTTTCCATGGGACCGATTGGCTCGCCGATGTCTCAGATCGGCGTGCAGCTGACCGATTCTCCTTACGTTGTCGCCAACACGCGGATAATGGCTCGCATCGGTCTACCGGTTTACCAAGAGATGGATCGAGGCGATAAACGGGTCGTGCCTTGCATGCATTCGGTGGGCGCCCCGCTTGGACCTGGACAGAAGGATGCTCCATGGCCATGCAACCGG
>JAFAHI010000136.1 GCA_019237325.1 Verrucomicrobiota bacterium
CCCTTGCTGGCGAAAACGCCAAAGGGGAACACAAATAGCCCCACTCGCAAGGCGTGTCAAATGTGCCTCGCGCATGGAGCTCTGAATTGTGCTGAATGTGTTAAACGAGCGAGTGATATCTCGAGTTCCCCCGCGGTCAACGAGCCACTACTGTAACCGGTTCCGCCCGAGTCGCAAGCGGTTTTGCTGGGAGTGGATTACAACCATGGAGGGGTCGCAACCCGTGGAGCGCTGCCTCGCTTGCGAGGCCGGCGCGGTCGGCATCCTGGAGGGGAGCCGCTTTGGCCCTTCAATCCACAAGCTCGCGAACTTTGTTCTATCACTTATACGGCCACAGAACGACGCAACGGGAGGCTCCCGGAAACGGCCGAGCGATTCGCCATTCTATTCGGCCCTCAACAGTACTCCCAGAATCAATCCCCAGGATAAGGAAATCGCGTTGGGTGATTCCGGGAACCGACGGTTTAACGCATTTTTTTGGCAGCGCCGAACGCTGGGACCCTGAATTCAGGCCGTGGCGCCGAAGGGGCAAAGCGGCTTCCCCTCCAGGGTGCCGACCGCATCGGCCTCGCAAGCGAGGCAACGCTCCACGGGCAAAAAAACCGGGCGCAGACAGACGTCAGCGCCCGGTTCAATGAATCTTAAAAGGCGAAAACTGCCGGTACGGCCTCGCAAGCGAGGCACCCTCCACAACTATTTTATTTCGACCTTAGCGCCAGCCGCTTCGATCTTCTTCTTGATCTCTTCGGCTTCCTGCTTGGTCACGCCTTCTTTCACCGGTTTAGGCGCGCTCTCAACCAAGGCTTTCGCTTCCGCGAGTCCTAAACCGGACACTGCGGCGCGCACTTCCTTAATGACGGCAATTTTGTTACCACCGACTTCTTTAAGGATTACATCGAACGTAGTCTTTTCCTCAGCTGCAGGCGCTGCTGCTGCACCGCCACCGCCGGCCGCCGGAGCCGCTACCGCCACCGGAGCTGCCGCGCTAACACCCCATTTTTCTTCGAGTTTCTTGACCAGGTCAGCGATCTCCAAAACGGTCAATCCGCTGAGCTGTTCTACGATTTGTTCTGTATCTGCCATATTTTTGTCTTCGGTATCGTCGCGCTCCCGAAGCCTCAGAAGCATTTAAGATTCTGCAGCTGCAGAACCCGACGAGGAACCAGTTGTTTTTTACCCGGGGCGCGCGGCTTCTTCGCGCCTCGTTTGTGTCGGAATGGACAGGGAAGAGCAGGAGCTCGGCCCTACCGTTCCAAAATTCTCAGCTTGCTGCTTCGCCGCCCTCCTTTTCGACTCTTGCCTTCAACAGTCGCGCCAGCGATGCACCAGGTTCGTTCAACACGGAAACCAATTTCTGCAGTGGCGACTTCAACAGTCCCAGGAGCTGGGCCTGCAACACGGGTTTAGGCGGAAGATCAGCCAGCGTCTGAATTTGCTCCTTCGAGAGCACGGCATGATCCAACACGCCGAGTCGTACCGCCGGCCGCTGGAACTCGGTCGAGAAGGTTTTCAGGATCTTGGCAGCAGCGCAGACATCGCTTTCACCGGTCACAATCGCCGTCTGGCCAGTTAAATCCTTGCTCAAGTCCGGGAAACCGACTTCGGCAGCTGCTCTACGCAGAAATGTGTTCTTAACTACCTTGCACTGGGCGCCGGCACCGGCCAACCGATTCCGGAGTTCTGCAAACTCAATAACGTTCATCCCCGTATATTCGGTAACGATCAGGAACGGGGAGGCGTTCAGCCGCGCCGACAAATCTTCAACAATCGTGGTCTTTTCAGGTCTCATTTTCGCTTCCCCTATCGGTTATAAGTAGCCGCATCCAGCCGCAGGCCTGGGGTCATGGTTGCGCAGACCGTGATGCTATGAACAAATTTGCCCTTAGCAGCCGGCGGACGCGCTTTGACGACCGCGTCAATCACCGCCGTTCCGTTCTCCACCAGTGCTTCCGGCGCAAACGAGAATTTACCCATCGGAACCGCCACGTTACCGTTCTTATCCAGCTTAAATTCAACCCGGCCCGCTTTTACTTCGCGGACCGCCTTGGCCGTATCCTCGGTCACTGTGCCAGTCTTCGGATTTGGCATAAGACCGCGCGGACCTAGGATCTTACCCAGTTTGCGTACTTCCGACATCGCTGCCGGAGTGGCAATCGCGACATCGAAGTCTTGGAATCCGGCCTGGCACTGTTTGATGAGGTCGTCGAATCCGACATACTCCGCGCCGGCCTCTTTCGCTGCGATCGCGGCTTGCCCTTGAGCAAAAACCAGAACTCGCACCCGCTTACCGCTACCATGCGGCAAAGGACAAGTTCCACGAACCATCTGATCCGATTGCCGGGGGTCAACGCCTAACTTGAAAGAGAGCGTGACAGTTTGATCAAACTTCGTCGGCGGCAATTTCTTCAGCGCGTCGACTGCCTCCGGAAGCGAATAGGCTTTCAGCGGATCTACTAAGTCCGCACAGGCCCGATAACGTTTACTACGATCTTTTAGTTTCATTTTTTTTGCAGTTCCAGCGGTCCGCCCCTTTTTGGTCGAACCTCCTGCTTTCTTTCTGTTTCTCTATCCTACTACAAACAACCTCTCGGACTCGCCTTATGCTCCTCCGAATGACAGATGACAAATTACAAATGACAAATCTGAGGAAACCAATTTGTCATTTGGGATCTGTTCCGGCCACGGCCGGATCATCCGACCGAAGCCTATGGCGAAGGTGGTTAGTCTACCACGTCGATGCCCATTTGCCGAGCGGTACCAACCAATGTCCGGTAAGCAGCCTCTTCGGACCGGGCATTCATATCCTTCATCTTGACCTTAACGATCTCCATGACGTCTTTTTTCGTGAGTTTCCCGACTTTGGTCTTGCCTGGCTCCTTGGATCCAGCGGCGATATTGGCTGCTTTTTTCAGCAAGATGGCGGCTGGTGGCGCCTTGGTGATGAAGGTAAAAGACTTGTCTTTGTAGACGGTGATAACGACAGGCAGGATATCCCCGGCCTGTTTCTGCGTTGCGGCGTTAAACTCTTTGCAGAACGCCATGAAGTTAACACCGTTTTGACCCAGGGCGGGTCCAACCGGCGGTGCTGGATTTGCTTGCCCGGTCGGGATCTGAAGCTTGATCGTTGCTACGATTTCCTTTGCCATTTTCTTTGTTCTTTAACTGCGTTCGACCTGCCAGTATTCCAACTCTACCGGTGTAGAGCGGCCGAAGATGCTGACCGAGACACGCAGCTTGCCACGATCAGGATC
>JAFAHI010000221.1 GCA_019237325.1 Verrucomicrobiota bacterium
TGGACTCAAAAGTTGGCGAACGCGGAGTCAAACTCAGTGTAGGCGAGAAGCAGAGGCTTTCCATCGCGCGGGCGCTTTTGAAGGATCCACCGATTCTGGTGCTGGATGAGGCGACTGCTAGCGTGGATACGGAAACGGAGCGGGAGATTCAGGCGGCTTTGCAGCGCCTACTTTTGGGCCGGACTAGTTTTGTGATCGCCCATCGATTATCGACGATCCGGCAGGCCGACCAGATCCTGGTGCTGGACGAAGGCGAGATTGTGGAGCGAGGAACCCATGATGAGCTACTGCTCGCCAACGGAAACTATCGCCGGCTCTATCAGACCGGGTTGTTTGCCGGAGAAGGCGCTGAAGTGGAAGACGTGATTGGTGAGAGGTAGGGCGCGTGCGACTGGAGGGGAGCCGCTTTGGAGTGTGCCTAAAGATCTCGTGATCTTCTTTCCAGCGCGATGAAGGCCAAACAGGGTGTTAACAGGCGGCTCCCGGGAACTACCACATGCGATGTTCTGGCATCGTTTCGTTCGCAGTTTGTTCATCCGCCTAACCCGCCGACAGATCTGATACGCGTTGAAACGTTCCCGGGAGCCGCCTGTTTAACGAGATTTGCAGTCAGGCACGCGCCGCGACAAATATCGGGGGGGTCGTGGGCGCGATCCAAAGCAGCTCCCCTCCGTGGCCTCGAATCGCCTTGATTCCTTCCCCGCTAGGCCTAATAAGTACGGTTTGCTTTATCGGATCGGTTTCTTGACGAGGAATGCCCTGGTTAACCTGGGCAGTATCATCTGGCTTCTTCTAAATACTGCGGAAGAGATGGCCGACAACGTCCGCAGGGGACGTTTGCCGTTTCGGCCCTCGGCTCTCTTTGTACAAACGGATCGAACAGCGGTCGGGTCGGTGCCGTTGGTTTTGATGGTCTCGTTTTTCCTTGGACTCACGATGGCATTACTGACCGGATATCAACTGGAGAAGTTTGGAGTGGAGCGCCTGATCCCGTCGCTGATTGCCATCGCGTTTACCCGGGAGCTCGGACCCCTCATTACCGGAATCGTGTTGGCGGCTCGAATCGGCGCTGCCTTTACAGCTGAGCTTGGTACGATGCAGGTCGCCGAAGAAGTAGAAGCGATCGAAGCCATGGGGATAGGCCCGCTCCGGTTCCTGGTGGCTCCGCGGCTGGTGGCGATTGTGGGGGCGATGCCCTGCCTATCGGTTTGCTCGGTTATTGCCGCCCTCATAGGATCGTGTTTGATTTCTTGGGTTACGCTAAACATCGTGCCGGCGTTCTTCTTCGACTCAGTCCTGAGCAGTCTGCTCGTTAATGATATTGTGATTGGCTTTTTCAAGGCCGCTTTTTTCGGACTGGTTATCGGGTTGATAGCCTGTTTTAAGGGCCTTACGGTCCAAGGCGGGGCGGAAGGTGTCGGTCGTGCGACCACAGGGAGCGTCGTGATCGCGATCACGAGCGTGATCGGTTTCGACAGCCTTTTTAATGTGATCGTTACTCAGTACACCAAATGACGGAAACGCCATTGGTCCATTTGAATCAGGTAGTTCTCGCTTTTGCCGGGAAACCTGTCCTCAACGGGGTCGAACTAAAGATCTTTCCTCAAGATCGCTTGGTTATTCTCGGTCAGAGCGGGGGCGGGAAAAGTACGATGTTGCGATTGATTTTAGGGATCTTGAAGCCGAGCGGCGGCGAAATAAAATATAAGCATTTACGAGTCAGTCGCTTAAGTAGAAGCAAACTGAATTTGCTGCGAAGTAGAATAGGAATGGTGTACCAGTATTCGGCTCTAATCAGTTCCTTGAATGTCAGGGCTAACCTGGCTTTGCCGGTACGTGAATTGGGGCGCAAATCCGAGAGCGACATCGATAAGTTAGTGGAAGAAAAGCTAGCAATGGTCGGGATGAGTGGAACGGAGGACAAGATGCCCTCTGAGCTGAGTGGTGGTATGCGGAAGCGGGTCAGCTTAGCTCGAGCGTTAATGCTGGATCCTGAGCTAGTTCTTTTCGATGAACCGTCGGCCGGGCTGGATCCCGTCATGAGCTCGGTCATCGATGAGTTGATCATTAATCTCACCGAGAAGACAAACACGACTTCGGTTATCGTAACTCACGAAATGGACAGCGCTTTCCGGATCGCCACGCGCATGGCCATGCTTTATCAGGGCTCGATTATCCAGGAAGGTAAACCGGAGGATTTTAAGAGCTCGGATCACCCGGTCGTTCGCCAATTTGTTACGGGAGAAGTTGAAGGTCCTATGACTGAGTCATTGCCCGATGCAGATAATACGTAGTGAAATTCGAACGGGCATCTTAGTTATCCTGACCGTTGGGCTATTGGTCGGTATCGTGCTCTATCTGTCGGCGCCGGGGCTGTTTCGGCCGGTCGTCCGGTATCGAGTCTTTTTTGATGATGCTGCGGCGATCAAGCCTGGCGCGCAGGTGACTTTAGCCGGAAGAAAAATCGGGACAGTGGATTTTATCCAATCGCCGGTGCCAGTTTCGGAAAGGCCAGCTGGCAAGCCGGACTATGAGGCGGTGATCACTGTGCAGGTCTCTGCCGACGCTCAGATATTCAAAGAAAACAATGTAACCATGCGTTCGTTTGGCCTCTTGGCGGAGGCGGTCATTGATTTTACTCAAGGAAACCCGAGCTCCGGCAGAGCCGTCAACGGAGACGCTTTTGTTGGGGTTCGTTCACCGGATTTAGGGGAGGTCGGTACGACCGTTATTCAAAAATTGGAGCCGACACTGAAGGAAGCCACCGGTACGTTTATTGAGCTGCATCGAACATCTGAGAATCTCACGCGTTTGACCGCGAAGGATTCGGCTTTCTTGACGTCATTGGAAAAAACCCTCGATAGTTTCCAAGTGGTCGGCCGAAATCTACAGGAGCTTACTGCAAAAGACGGCTCAGTTGATCAAACGCTGCAAGGTGTTCAAACCGCGCTCAATGACATTCACGGGCTAGTGGGCGGGGCCGAAAAGGGTGAACATTTAGAGAAGACGCTGGCGAATTTTGATGCTGCTTCGGGTCGCCTAAAAAGCATACTTGGCCAGGTTCAAGGGGAGTTAGACGTTTTTATCCCGAAAGTGAACATCTTCGCTGCGGATATGACGACGCTTTCGGGCAAGGTGAAAGAACAGCCCTGGCGACTCATTTGGCCAAATACGATCAAGTACCAGCAGGCAAATCCGCCGACACCATTGCGCGTTAAGAAAAGGGCTGGGAGCGAGGCAAGCAATCAATAAATAGGAGCCAGGAGCCAGAATCCAGGAGTTAGGAGTGGGTTGGATCGTGCCACCACGCGTGACACTGGAGGGGAGCCGCTTTGGGTCGTTCCTCAAGATCTCGCGATTTTCTTTCCAAACCTAAGAAGGCCGAAAAATGGTGTTAAACAGGCGGCTCCCGGAAGCTACCGCACGTGATGTTTCGCCCAGGGCTATGGTCGTGGATCGTTTATTCGCATCAGACGCCGACAAGCATATCACGCGTTGAGCCGTTCGCGGGAGCCGCCTGTTTAACAACGTTTGCGGACGTGCATCGCGCCGAGTCTAAGAACGCTGGTTCATCGGGCACGACCCAAAGCGGCTCCCCTCCAGGGCTGCACGCGCGTAGGCGCGTAGCTTTTACCTTGCCCCTCCTGACTTCTGCTTTGTGGCCGGATCAAAACAGCTCTTTCTGCCCATGCGAGGTCCGTTCCAGGCCCAGCTTTTTGTAAGCTTTCGGCAACGCAACACGTCCTTGAGCGGTTCGCTGGAGATATCCTTCTTGGATTAGATAAGGCTCGTTCACTTCCTCAATCGTGCCTGGATCCTCTCCTAGCGACACCGCGAGGGAATTAAGGCCGACAGGACCACCTTGGAATCGGGAGATCAGGGCCGTCAACAGCCGTTTGTCCATCTCGTCCAATCCGTCGTTGTCGATATCGAGCATTTTTAACGCAAGATCGGCCACCTCTTTGTTAATGGCGCCGCTGGCTTTGACTTGAGCGTAATCACGGACCCAGCGCAGCAGGTTATTCGCGATTCTGGGAGTGCCACGTGAGCGAGCAGCGATCTCGCCGGCGCCTTCTCTATCGATTTCTATCGCGATAAGGCCTGCGCTCCGGTCGATCACGTTGGTCAACTCCTCCGTACTATAATAGTCGAGCCTGCTTGTCATCCCGAAGCGGGACCTCAAAGGGGAGCTAATCAATCCCGCACGCGTGGTTGCACCGACCAAAGTAAACTTGGGTAAGTTGAGCCGTACACTCCGCGCATTCGGTCCTTGATCGATGATGATATCTAAGCGGAAGTCTTCCATAGCCGGGTAGAGATATTCTTCTATCGCCGGCTGGAGCCGGTGGATCTCGTCGATAAATAGGATGTCGCCACGCTCAAGCGTCGTCAGGAGACCGGCCAAATCTCCTGCTTTCTCAATCATCGGACCGCTCGTCGATTTAATGTTGACGCCCATCGAATTGGCCAAGATGAAAGCCAGACTCGTTTTTCCCAGACCCGGAGGTCCGCTCAACAAGATATGTTCGAGCACATCGCCCCGTTGTTTGGCCGCGGCGACCATGAGTTCGAGCCGCTCTTTGACGCGAGCCTGCCCCTGAAATTCGGAGAACAAGGGAGGCCGTAGCGATAGGTCAAATGGGCTCTTAGGCGACTGGATGGTTTCTTGGTAAAAATTCTCGGCCACGCTTTGGCTCCAATGTGGCGATTTATAGCACAGGTTTCCAGAGCTTAGCGTGATTCGCCGCGAAAAGGTGATGCATGGATACTCGTAATCGTCCTCGTCCTCGATTGGTGGGGCGCGGCTCCCGAATAATCTACGTGCATCGCAAAGCCGCCTGTTCCTCCGCAAGTTAGGTGAGGCTAGGACGAAAAGCGCGCCGAGCCGTGGTCTAGCGCTGGGCCACGGCTCGGCACGTTCTTAGGCGTAACACATTCATCGAACGACCAGCATCAGCAGCTTCGGTAGAATCGTTAGGCTATTCGGGAGCCTCTACCAATCGAGGACGAGGAGGACGACGATTACGCCAGGCCAGAAACGCACTGGAACGGGCGAGAGGAGTGGTTTAATACTAGCCCTGCTAATGAATGCTCTGATTTCCGGCGCGGATGTTATTGATAAAGTGCTCGACGGCGAACGCATCAATAAAGAGGAAGCGTTGGAATTATATGGCCTCCCGATCGAAGAGCTCGGCGCGTTGGCCGATCATCGTCGCAAGTTGGCGAAAGCAGCCGCTTATGGAGGAAAAGGCAACGAGATCGTCACCTACATCGTTGAGCGCAATATTAACTACACGAACGTTTGCAATGTTTATTGCAAGTTTTGCGCCTTCTATCGCACGGAAAAAGATCCTGATTTTTACGTGCTGACCCAAGAGCAGATCGACCAGAAGATCGAAGAACTGGTCGGTATCGGGGGTGTACAAATCTTGATGCAGGGCGGCCATAACCCAAAATTGGGGATCGATTACTATCTGGATCTGCTTAGCCATATCCGTGAAAAATTTCCCCAGATTAATATTCACGCGTTCAGTCCTCCCGAGTTTAACCATTTTGCGGAAGTGTTCGGAATGTCACTCCGAGACGTCATTGTGAAGTTTCGAGAGGCCGGGCTTGGCTCAATCCCGGGAGGGGGAGGCGAGATTCTAGTCGACCGGGTGCGCAATCGGATCGCTCCCTTGAAATGCAATACGGAGCAGTGGTTGCGAGTCATGGAGATCGCGCATGGGGAAGGTCTGCCGAGCAGTGCCACCATGATGTTTGGACATGTGGAGACCATCGAAGACCGGATCGAGCATCTGGACCGGATTCGGGAGCTTCAGGACCAGACAGGTGGATTTACGGCTTTCATTTGCTGGACATTTCAGCCGGAAAATG
>JAFAHI010000247.1 GCA_019237325.1 Verrucomicrobiota bacterium
CCGGTGGAGCGCTTCCTTGTTCAACGGCGCGGTGCAGATCGCATCAATACCGCCTTCCACCGCCAATTGGATCGCTCTCTCCAGAAAGCGAAACGCCGCTTCCCCGCAGACTGCGGATAATTGGCCAAACGGCGTCTCTTCCGGAACTAGAGCCAGATCCAGACATTCAATTTCTGACTGATCAAACCTCGCTTCTTCTAATCGAGAAATTGACCGAATCGGCTTCGACGACTTCAGGATACCCGCGGCAACCTTTAACCGCTTCGCGTCTCCAATCACGAGCGGGCGGAAAACCTCATTAGGGCTGTGATGCTCCAACGCTTTGATAATCACCTCCGGCCCAACTCCCGCCGGATCGCCCATAGTAATGCCAATGATCGGAACAGACATGCTGAGAACGGTAGGGCGAGGCGCTCGAATAATCCATGGCGTTAGCAGCGCCTGTACCGATTTTGCTACCGCAGGTGAGATTAGGCCAAGAACTTCGCCGAGTCGGGGTCTGTGCGTGGTTCGATCTGGATTGATGGAGCGTTGCCTCGCTTGCGAGGCCGACCGCGGTCGGCACCATGGAGGGGAGCCGCTTTTGCCCGTACCCCGTTTGCACGCACATTCTTGAAACCCCGCATTCACTAGTTGGGCGTGTCCGAGCAGGCGGCTCCCGCGAACGTCTCCCGACGCCGCTACAAACCACGGCGATTCATTTTGTTCCCTACCAACGCAACACGATAAGCCAAACCGCATCGTGGGACGTTTCCGGGAGCCGCCTGCTAGATAACGTCTAAGACATCCGACGGTTGTTTGCCCGATCAGCTCAGGTTAGCGGGCAACCTTCAAAAGCGGCTCCCCTCCAGGGGTGCCGACCGCGGTCGGCCTCGTCCCGCGGCCGCGGGAAGGCAGCGCTCCACGGTCACGCAACCAATCACCAATCACCAATCACTTCTCACTTCTCACCTCTCACGCCCCCGTCGCCTCTACCGCGCTTCGCAGTGCCTTGAGCTCTTCTGGCGTTAACTCGATCTCACCAGCCTTCGCATTGGCCATCGCTTGTTCGCCGTTGCGCGCTCCTACCAAAGCATGCGTGCAGCCAGGTTGGGATGCGGTCCAGGCAATTACGACCTGAGAAATCGTCACTCCTTTTTCCCCGGCTACGGCTTGGATCGCCTTTAACAATTGATCAACCTTTGGCCGGTTCTCCGGTTGATACCAAGGGTTAGCCAAGCGCACGTCGCCTCGATTGAATTTACGATTGGCGTCGACTTTTCCACTCAGGATTCCCAAGGCCAACGGCGAGTAAGCCAGAAACGCGATGTTGTTTTCGGCGCAGAAAGCCAAGTTACCCGGCTCATGTTGCCGCTGCAGCATGGAATACTGTTCTTGGTCGGTATCCAATTGCCCAACAGACTGGTAACGCTGCATCTGTTCGGGCGTGGCATTCGAACAACCGATCGCCCGGATCTTGCCTTCTTGCTTTAGCCGGACCAATTCGGCCATAGCGTCCTCGGTTGCGGTCGTCGGATCTTGCCAATGGGTTTGATAAAGATCGATCCGATCGGTCTGCAATCGTTTCAGGCTCTGTTCGACCTCGTACCGGATCTCTTTGGGCCGAAGATTCTTGAATACCTTGTACTTTACTTCGTCTTCAGCGCGCCCGTGCTCATCGCCCTCAAAAAACTTTTCTCCCTCTTCGCTCCACCAATTCAATCCACACTTAGTGGCCAAGACCACTTTGTCGCGGCGGCCCTTGATCGCTTCGCCGACCACGCTTTCCGAATGGCCGTAACCATACACTGGTGCGGTATCGAGCAAATTGATCCCATGATCGATTGCCGCATGGATTGCTCCTACTGGATCGTTCTGGTCAGTCCCACCCCACATCCAACCCCCAAGTGCCCACGCTCCAAAACCGACCACCGATGCTTCAATTCCTGAATTTCCAAGAGTTCGATATCTCATAAGCCCAAGCCCGCAATAAGCCGGTTCTTTCGACACGGCAAGAATTGGCGTAGCGGCGAACGGGCGAATGGGCGAAACGGCATTTAAAGCGCGAAGCGCTGGAGAGATTCTAGCCTGATCCTGCGCCTGTTGGATGCGAGGCGTAGGTATCGCCTCGCCCATTCGCCGTTTCGCCCGTTCGCCCTTTCGCCGACCGCCCTCCTAGCTCCTAGCTCCTACTTCCTTCAGGCTGCCCTCACACGCCGCGATCTCTTTAGTAATCTGAGGATTCAGCTCGTACTTGATTGAGTCGGCAGCCGCGCGAATCGCATTCTTGATCGCTAACGGAGAACTGGCTCCGTGCGCGATGATGCAGATACCGTTGACTCCCAATAATTGGCTGCCTCCGTATGTATCCGGATTCATTTTCCGGCGGATTGTCTGGAATGCGCCTTTGGCAAAGGATGCACCTAACTTGCGAATAGGATTCTTGAAGA
>JAFAHI010000704.1 GCA_019237325.1 Verrucomicrobiota bacterium
AAGGTTCTCTACAGCTTCCGAATTATTCCGGACCGCGGTTCGTGGCTGGAAGTTCAGTTCGATACCAACGACTTGCTTTACATCTATCTCGACCGCCGGAAACGCCGCCGGAAGTTTCTGGCCACCACGTTCCTGCGTGCTATCGGATACGGCTCGGACGAGGCGATCATTAAAGTCTTCTATCAGATTGAGAAGCTTTCGCTTAAGGCGACCATCGATGAAGAGCAACTCAACACCAAGGTGTTGATCGCCGACGTACGAGACGGGGAAATTACCGTCGCGCGAGCATTTGAACCACTGACCAAAGCGACCATCCAACAGGTCTTGTCACTCGGGATCACCGAGGTCGATGTCGTCGACACGAAAGAAGACGACACCATTATTAAATCGATCAAGAAAGATCCGGCGCACGATGAGGAAGAAGCCTTGCGCGATATCTATCGGCGTCTGCGGCCGGGCGACCCCCCAACAATCCCGAACGCGCGCGGCTTGCTTCGCCGGTTGTTCTTTGATCCGAAGAAATACGATTTAGGTCGAGTCGGTCGTTACAAGATCAACCAGAAGCTCAGCATCGAGGTTGATTTGAATGAGCGGACTCTCACCACGCAGGACTTTATCGGGGCAATGAAGTATCTGGTGAACCTGCGAAAAGGAGAGGGGTTGCTCGACGATATTGACCACCTCGGCAGCCGCCGGGTTAGAACGGTCGGCGAGTTGCTGGCTAATCAGTGTCGGGTCGGTTTGGCCCGTACCGAGCGCTTGGTGAAAGAGCGAATGACGCTCTTCGACGTGAACATCGACGGGATGACTCCGCAGAAGCTGATCAATCCGAAAGCGCTCAGCGCCGTCATTCGCGATTTCTTCGGCCGGTCACAGCTCAGCCAGTTCATGGATCAAACCAATCCGTTGGCGGAATTGACCCATAAGCGCCGCCTTTCGGCCCTTGGCCCAGGAGGTTTGAGCCGGGATCGTGCAGGGTTCGAAGTGCGTGACGTTCATCCCTCACACTACGGACGTATCTGTCCGATTGAGACTCCGGAAGGACCGAACATCGGTTTGATCAGCTCGATGAGCACTTTTGCTCGGATCAACGAGTTCGGATTTATCGAAACGCCTTATCGCAGGGTCGAAGAAGGAAAAGTAACCCAGCATATCGATTACCTGACGGCTGACCGAGAGGAAAGCTACGTCGTGGCTCAGGCCAATGCGCCGATCGAGAAGAACGGAGCATTCATCGACGAGAAAGTATCTTGCCGTTTCCGTGGTGACTTCGTGGAGGTTGAACCTTCGAAGATCCATTACATGGACATCTCCCCGAAACAGCTGGTGTCGGTTGCTGCTGGGTTGATTCCCTTCTTGGAGCATGACGATGCGAACCGGGCGTTGATGGGTTCCAACATGCAGCGCCAAGGTGTACCGCTGATCCGTTCAGAATCACCGTTGGTTGGCACCGGCCTTGAGGGGAAGGTGGCGCGTGACTCGAAAGCAGTCATCGTCGCGGAAGGCGATGGGGTCGTGGCGTCGGTTACGGCGGAGCAGATTGTTACCACTCGCGATGGCAAGCTGCCTGAACTAAAGAAGCGGCCAATTAGCCGCCCTGAGGATGGCCTATTCGTTTATGAACTGCGCAAGTTCATGCGGTCGAATGCCGGCACCTGCATCAACCAGAAGCCGATTGTCGGCAAAGGCGACAAAGTGGCCAAAGGTCAGGTCATCGCCGATGGACCGAATACGGAAAATGGCGAGTTGGCGCTCGGGCGAAACGTGCTGGTCGCGTTCATGCCGTGGAACGGTTACAACTTCGAAGACGCGATCCTAATCTCTGAGAAGGTGGTCAAGGAGGACATTTACACCTCGATCCACATTGACGAGTTCGAGATTGGAGCTCGCGACACCAAACTAGGTCCGGAAGAAATTACACGGGATATACCGAACGTCAGCGAAGAAGCGCTGCGGAATCTGGGACCAGACGGTGTAATCCGGGTCGGAGCGGAAGTGAAGCCCGGGGACATACTCGTTGGTAAAATCACGCCTAAGAGCGAAACCGAGCTTGCTCCGGAAGAGCGATTGTTACGCGCGATTTTCGGTGAGAAAGCCGCCGACGTTAAAGATACGTCGCTGACCGTACCATCCGGGACCTACGGTATCGTGATGGACGTGAAGGTCTCATCCCGGAAAGAGGTTCAGAAGCAAAAACTGACTCCGGCCGAGACCAAGCGCCAAGCCAAACAAATCGGCGAGGATTATCGCAAAAAGAAAGACGAGCTTCACGAAGAGCTGACGGAGGCGTTGTCGAACATCCTGTTGGGCGAAAAAATCCCGTTGGATGTGGTGAATGCGGAAACCGGGGAGATCATTATCCCGGCGAACCGGAAGATCACTAAGACACTTCTAAGGAAATTGGCTGGGGTGTACGATCACATCGACATCGATCCAAGCCCGATCCGGAACAAAATACGGGAGATCATTAGTTCCTTCGAACATAAGTTCGCCGAGCTTGACCTGGAGAAAGATCGTTCGCTGGACCGAATCGAGAGCGGTGACGACATCGATCCCGGTATCATCAAGCAGGTTAAGGTTTATATCGCAAGCAAGCGTAAGCTGAGCGTGGGCGACAAGATGGCAGGACGTCACGGGAACAAGGGTGTCGTGGCGAAGATCGTGCCGGAAGAAGATATGCCGTTCCTGAGTGATGGGACCCCGGTCGAGATCGTGCTCAACCCGCTTGGGGTGCCCAGCCGAATGAATGTCGGCCAGGTTCTGGAAACCCACCTGGGAGTTGCGGCCAAGGCGCTCGGATTCAAAGTTGCGACTCCGGTTTTTGATGGAATCGATGAGCCTGAGGTGCGCAAATATCTCAACGAAGCGAAGAAGATCGACGGATTTACCTGGGTAAATGAGAACGGTAAATCGACGCTTTACGACGGCCGGACCGGCGACTCGTTCGATCAACAGGTCGTGGTCGGGTACATCTACATGTTGAAATTGGGGCACTTGGTTGCCGACAAGATCCATGCGCGAGCGGTT
>JAFAHI010000758.1 GCA_019237325.1 Verrucomicrobiota bacterium
GCCGACATGCGTTCATTGTACTGGATCAAAAAACAGGGCTATCCCGTGATTTTCGATGCGACGCATTCCGTGCAGCGACCGGGGAGCGCCGGTGATGCAACCGGTGGTGACGGAGAGCTGGCTCCGGTTCTCGCGAGGGCGGCAGTGGGAGCGGGTTGCGATGGAATCTTCATTGAGACGCATATTGATCCGGCAAAGGCTCTCTCTGACGGCCCGAATCAAATTCCTTTGAAAGAATTACCGAGTTTATTGTTTCAGCTAAAGCGGATCCATGAAGTCGTGCATTAAGCTCATCTCGATTCTAGGACTGATAGGGCTTACGGCCGCAGAACTCTGGGCCGATAAACCCAAGTCGGAGCGGAAAATCGATATTCCGATACCGGTAGGCCATGACGCTAAGGGATTGAGACTACCGATGCGGAATGACCAGGGGAAGCTGCAATTCATCTTGGACGTGGAACACATGGTGCATGTGGACCAAGCGAACGTCCAGATGCACAATTCGATCATTCAAACCTACGATGAACAAACAGGAGCACCGAGCGCGAAGATTGAAATGATCGACTCGGTAATGAATACGGAGACGAACATCTTAACGACGCAGAACCCGGTGGTCATTACTCGGGACGACTTCAGGCTGACCGGGGACGGTGCTGTGTTCAACACCAAGACTCGGCAAGGGAAAGTGATAAAGAACGTCCGATTGATTATTTATAATCGGGACGAACTGCAGAAAAAGTCCCCGGAACAACAAGCATCGGCTAGTGAACAAAAGTAGATTTTTTTGGTTTTTGATAATCGGGTTGCTGCCCGGAGTGGTGTTTGCGCAGACGGCAGCTTCACCGAAGGCCAGTGGGCGGGCTTCGGCTCACGCTCAAGGTTCGGCCAGCGCAAATAAGAAGACCGCCGGAACGCAAAAAGGCAACGCTGACAGCAAGAAAGGGCCGGATATTCTCGGTGATGACGACTCCAAAAACAAAGGTCCCACTGAGATCACTGCGAAAGAGGAGGTCGATTTTGACGCCAACGCTCACACCGCGATTTTCGTAGGGAATGTCAAGGTGATCGACCCGCAATTCACCATGACGACAGACAAGCTGACCGTATGGATGAACAAGCAGGAGGATGGGGGCGGTATCAAGGAAGCTCACGCGGATGGAAATGTCATCATTGTTCACGTGAACCAGGGGAAGAATAACGGGCAGACCGCCGACGCCGGGGCAAGTCCGCGAACGTCCCCGGTTGCAAACACTCCTGTTAGCCCGCAGTCGACGAGGTTTGGAGACACCGGTGTGTTCGGGCAAGCAAACGCATCAGCTAGCCCCAGCGCTACGCCGCCGGTATTAGATACCGGCCGAGCTCAAAAGGCCATTTACAACGCCAAGCAGGATGCCGTTACTTTAATCGGTTGGCCGCAAGTGACTCAGGGAATGAATACCCATATCTCGACCGAAGAGAGTACTCGCATGGTCCTTTACCGCGACGGACGGTTGCAGACCTTCGGTCCCAGTAGGACTGTTATCGAAGACAAGAAATCGATGGGATCGCCTTCCCCTTCTCCCGAAGAGCCTGCACTCGACCCCAAGAACGCGCAGAAGAATAATGCTATCCACTAACTTGACGACCGCCCCAGTACCGACCCTTTCTACAGAGGATAAGGTCAGCGAGGCTATTCTCAGGACCGAAAAACTGGTCAAGATCTATGGTGGCCGGGCTGTCGTTAACGGGATCGATATTCACGTAAATCGCGGGGAAGTTGTTGGATTATTGGGACCAAATGGTGCTGGTAAAACCACAACTTTTTATCTTATTGTGGGTCTCGTGCGGCCAAATGGTGGTCGAGTTTTCTTTGATAATCGCGACGTCACTCGCTACGCGATGCATCGCCGGGCCAGGATGGGGATGGGGTATCTACCGCAGGAAGAATCAATCTTTCGAAAATTAACCGTTGAACAGAATATCCTGGCGATTCTGGAGATGCTGCCCGGCAAACGCCGCGAAAAAAAGCAGCGCTGTGAACAGTTGCTCCGCCAGTTTGGTATCGAAAATTTGGCCAAAAACCAGGCGCTAACCCTCAGCGGTGGTGAAAAACGCCGGCTGACCATCGCCCGCTCCTTGGTCACTAATCCCCAGATGATCATGCTAGACGAACCGTTTAGCGGGGTTGATCCCATTGCGGTCGCTGAAATCCAGCAGCATATCTCGAATTTGCGCAGCTCCGGCCTGTCCATCCTGATCACCGACCATAACGTCCGCGAGACACTGGAGATCGTCGATCGAGCTTACCTCATCTACGATGGCCGCGTCGAAAGCCAAGGCAGCAGAGAATTTTTGATTAATGACCCGATTAGTCGCCAATTATACCTAGGTGAACGTTTTCGCATGTGACGGAGAGAGAAACGGTTCTCTTTCCGGAGGAACAAGCCAAACCGTTGCCGGTCAGTTCCCAACGCACCAGCGACTGAC
>JAFAHI010000094.1 GCA_019237325.1 Verrucomicrobiota bacterium
ACTCAAATATGCCGGTAACGAGTCCACGATTCGAGTCCGAGCCGTCCAAGACCGCAACACAGTATCGATTGTGGTTCAGGATGACGGGCCGGGCATCCCAACCGAAGAACGGGAGAAAGTCATGACCCGTTTTTATCGAGGCGATCGAAGCCGAACTTTGCCCGGGAACGGGCTCGGTTTACCGATTGTGACGTCTATCAGCCATCTCCATGCCGGTACCTTCGAGTTAGAGGATGCATGTCCTGGGCTCAGGGCGCGTATCGTTTTGCCAAGGGTGCGGCCATAAGCGAAACGGCAAAAGGGGCGCACCGCGATAGGCGATAGGCCAAATCCGCGCTCAGTAAATATCCGGTAGCACGCGGATTACGGCTGAATCGATCGCTCCAGACGCAGAAAAGCGCAGGAACACCGCCCAATGTTCGAGATGGAGCGACCACACTTCGCCAGAAGCCGATGCTGAATCTTTTTTGAACCCGGCGGCGGAAAGAAATGTTTCCTGATCGGCGATGTGCTGACCGGCATCCAGCTTAATTCCAAGACAATCCAATGTTCCTCGGTACGGTTGGTTCGGTATAAGGCCCTGATTGGTCGAATCAACGTTTGTGAATTCAAACAGAACCGCGAACGGCACGCTCTCTTGAGCGATCGCTTCAAGCTGGATTCCCTCATCGTCCCAGGTAATGCGTTGCGTGCGCCCGTCAACGTCAGTGCGGCTCGGCGGGCCGAGTGCTTGGGTGAGCGCGGCTGCCGATAGTTTAGCCCGACTTTCGACGATATTCCCTGCAACGACATCGTTCAGTTTGAGTCCAGCGCTATTAAAGATCGCTGACAGGTCAGCCGCCGGGGACCGACCGACGGCAGCCACGAAAATCAAGAAAGTGACGAGCGCAACGCGTAATCGCATAGACGGACAATACTCATTTGCTCATCGCAGCTCTGCGGACCATCAACGAAAGATTACCATTTTTTCACGTTTACAACCTTCCCTTTTTCTCGTGACTGAGCTTTAGTCGCCCCTCTAACCTGAGAGGAAATGGGAACTAGGCTTCATAGGACTCTTTACGGACTCGCAGCTGGAGCTATCGCTTGGCCGGCTTTCGCGCTCCAAGCTTTTGCTGACGACCAGCAACCGATGCCTGGTCAGCCCATCAAAGTAACCGATCAAGCGCTACAGCAAAAAATCGCGATTGAACCGGTGAAAGTGGAGATGGTGCAAGCGGAGCTGCCAGTTCCCGGAGTTCTCGAAGCAGATCCGACCTCGGTGGTCCACATATATCCGCCGGTGACCGGCCACCTGGTCAAAATCTGGGTGCAACTGGGAGACACGGTCCAAGAAGGGCAGTTGCTGGCAACATTGAGTGCGCCCGATTTTCTGCAGGCCCAGGACGATTTTCTCAAGGCTCGGAGCCAGCTCTATCTCACGCAAAAGCAGCTGCGCCGGGAACAGGCATTATGGGATGCGAAGATCGCGGCCACCGGTGATTTAGAAACCGCGAAGGCCAACGAAGAACAGGCTCAGAGCGATTACGACGCTACCCTGGCTATACTCCGATCGTATGGATTCGATCCAGACAAGGATCAGTTCGGTCAACCGTTCAAACTCGTTTCATCGGTTAGTGGGAAGGTCGTCGATATGAGCACCGGGAAAGGAGAATTCAAAACTGACCCGACCCAACCGTTAATGACCGTGGCCGATCTTTCTCACGTTTGGCTCAGCGCAAACGTGCAGGAAAAGGACCTCCATTTCTTAAGTATCGGTCAGGACATCGGCGCGACGCTCATTGCTTATCCCGGTTTAAAACTGAGCGGCAAGGTGCTCTACATCGGCGATATGCTGGATCCGGACACGCGAACCACCAAAGTTCGGCTTTTATTGGACAACCCGGACGGCCGGCTAAAGCCAGGCATGTTCGCCACCGTCCAAATCAAGGACGTTCCTAAAGAGGAAATCACGGTACCGATGGCCGCCGTGGTACAAGTGGGCAGCAGCGCGTTCGTGTTCGAGCAAACTGACCCTACGACCTATTTGCCGCGTCCGATCCAACTTGGGCAGCAACACGGTGACCGAGTGGTAATCAAAACCGGCCTGACTGCCAACGCCAAAATAGTGGTCAAAAATGCCGTTTTGCTGGGACAATGATTTCGGGATTAGTCAGTTTTTGTTTACGCCGCCGTTGGCTATTGGTGGCGATCTTTTTAGGCATATTCGTCTTTGGCGTCTTCTCGGCCAGCCAACTCTCCATTGATGCCTATCCTGACATCAGCGATACGACCGTTCAGGTATTAACTCAATATCCCGGCCACGCTGCAGAGGAAGTAGAACAGCAGATCACGATACCGCTAGAGCGCGAGCTGAATGGCGTTCCTAATCTCAAAATAATGCGGTCTAAGAGCACATTCGCTCTTTCCATTATCCAGATGGTTTTCCAGGAAGGCACTGAAGATTATTTTGCCCGGCAACGAGTGCTGGAGCGGGTGAATAATGTTAGCTTGCCTCCAAATATCCAGGCCGGGCTCGATCCGCTAACTTCGGCCAACGGTGAGATTTACCGGTACACTTTACAGTCAAAGCTGCGAAGTCCGCGCGAGCTGCGCGATCTTAACAATTGGGTGGTATTCCCCGCTTTCAAACAAGTACCAGGGGTAGTCGACGTCGATCCCTTCGGTGGTGAAAACTATCAGTACCAGGTGATCGTCGATCCCGATAAATTGACGAAATACGGGTTGTTCGTACCCGATGTCATTAACGCGATCACCGCAAACAACACCAATGCCGGGGGCGGCAAAATAAATCGGGGTGAACAGGCATTCGTGGTTCGCGGGCTCGGCGCCATCACCAGCATGGCCGATATCGGGAACATTGTAATTAACCAAAAGAAAGGCACGCCGATTTTCGTCCACGACGTCGGCGAAGTGGTCCAAGGAGCCATCCCCAGACAGGGGATTCTCGGTTTCAACAACAACAGCGACGCCGTGTCCGGGATCGTCGACATGTTGCGCGGCGCTAATCCTTCCCGAGTGCTGGTCGATGTCCACAAAAAGGTCGAAGAGCTCAACTCCAAAATTCTTCCGAAGGACGTTAAGATCGTCCCCTATCTGGATCGGACCCAACTGGTCAACACGACTCTGGAGCGGGTTGGCCGCACCTTGCTGGAAGGCATCACGTTGGTGGTGATCGTTCTCATCCTGTTTCTCGGGAACATCCGAGGCGCCCTTATCGTTGCCCTAACCATCCCATTCGCCCTCTTCTTCGCATTCACGATGATGCATCTGACGAACATCCCGGCGAATCTTCTTTCGCTGGGCGCGATCGACTTCGGCATAATTGTTGATGGCGCCATCGTGCTATTGGAGGTAGTGCTTCGCCAAGCGGAGGACCACCCGGGTATCGGCTTAGAGTTGGAAGACGCTCAAGGCGCTGCGCTTCAAGTCGCCCGGCCAATATTTTTCGCCACCCTCATCATCATCACCTCTTACTTGCCTCTTTTTGCGTTTGAGAGTGTTGAAAAGAAGCTTTTCACGCCGATGGCGTACACGGTTGGTTATGCTTTGTGTGGGGCGTTGCTATTCGCGCTCTGCATCATCCCCGGCCTGGCCTATGCAACGTACCGCACGCCGCGCAAAATCTTTCGTAGCCCAGTATTGGAATTCCTGGGTAGACACTACGACAGGTACCTGGTTTTTCTCGTAAAATACCCGCGGGTGATTCTGCTACCGCTCCTCGTTTGTGGCGGCCTGGTCGTCTTCTTCGGCGTGTCAGTCGGGCGCGAGTTTTTGCCGTACTTAGACGAAGGATCACTTTGGTTACAGGTGGAATTACCCACCGCGATCTCAATTGAAAAGGCAACTGAGATGAGCGCCGAGGTACGAAAGGCACTAGCCACTTTTCCGGAGGTGAAGGACGCGGTAACCCAGACTGGCCGAAACGACGACGAGACTGATCCGTGGACATTTTCGCACATTGAAACCTGCGTGACTTTGAAGCCGTACGATCAATGGGGCGGAGACAAGGCGGCGTTGATCGATCGGATGAGCAAGAAATTGCACGACCGGCTACCTGGTGTGGACTTCGGCTTTTCCCAGCCGATTTACGACAACATGAACGATCTATTGACCGGCGCTCATAGCGATCTCGTTGTTAAGATCTATGGGAACGACCTCGCCGAGGATCGACGGGTAGCTCAGGCCGTCTCAGACCAGCTCCAGCATGTCCCCGGGGCAGCCGACGTCGCTGTGGATGAAGAACCACCCTTGCCCCAGCTGCAAATCAATATCAACCGGGAGGCGGCGGCGCGCTTTGGGATTAATATCAGCGACATCACCGATCTCATTCAATCCGGGGTCGGCGGCGTAGCCGTCACCAATTTTTTCCTCGGTGAAAGAAGTTATGACATCGCTGTCCGTGCTACCGAAAAATATCGAGGAAGTCCGGAGGCCATCTCCAACCTAACGCTCCCTTCATCGGAAGGCGCTCCTATTGCACTAGGCGAGCTGGCAGAACTTCGCCTTGCTTCCGGCGAAACCACGATCGACCGGGAAATGGCTCATCGATTCATGAAGGTTCATCTCAACCTTCGGGGACGCGATCTCTC
>JAFAHI010000172.1 GCA_019237325.1 Verrucomicrobiota bacterium
CTCGACCAGACGCTGGCTACCTGCGAACGCGGCTCCGCGATGTCGCGCGCTGACCCGCACAAAGAGCGAGGCTTCACCGGCAGGAACAAAACCGATTCGATGATGGACAATCACCATTCCCAAAGAAAACTTTTGAGCCATCTCCTCGGAAATTCGTCCAAGTTCAGCCTCCGCCATCTCCACAAAAGCCTCGTATTCGAGACCTGAGATGGTTGCGTCGTTCTCACTTTCCCGGACCACTCCAAAGAAATCGACTACTGCCCCGTGCTCGGTCGAAAAAACGGAAGGTAATGGTAGCAACGGCTCCCGGGTAACTTTGACCTCGCATCGATGCATAGCAGCATTTTACGCTGGTTCCGCTCAGATTTGCAAAGCATGGATGGCAGAGGGAGCGGAAGGCTTTTCCCCGGGGCCGTGTCGGACTTTGCCGCGGCTATACAGAACAGCCCAGGGTTTTAACCCTGGGTCTGGTGCCCGGTGAAAGGCGCCCTGAAAGTGGCACCCGATGTTTTGGGCGCATTGTCGGAATAGCACGCGAAGAGCCCTAAGACACGACTCGGCCGCCGCTTTCAGGGCGGGTCCGCGTAACGCATAACCCAGGGCTGAAGCCCTGGACTATACTGTGTAGCCGCTTCGCGGCAAGGTCCGACGGGCCCCGCAGGGACTAACTTGCACAAAGAATCCGCGTAGCGTACTGCCAATTTGTGCCCGCTGTATTCGCTGGAAGTGTGCCTCGGTTGCGAAGCCGACTTTTATCAGGGTCTTACCCGTTTAACACATGATTTTCTATTTCCCAATATGACAAACACATCTGACATCGGCCTCGTTGGCCTCGCGGTAATGGGGGAAAACCTCGTTCTGAACATGGAGAGCAAAGGCTTTTCGGTTTCCGTTTACAACCGGACGACCGAGGTCACCGACAAATTCGCAGCCGGACGAGCCAAGGGTAAACGCGTCGTTGCGACTCACTCCATGGATGAATTCGTTAAGAGCCTGGCCCGGCCCCGTAAGGTGATGATCATGGTGAAGGCCGGTGCAGCCGTCGACGCCGTCATCGACCAACTGGTGCCGCTCTTGGAGCAAGGAGACGTAATTATCGACGGCGGTAACTCGCTTTTTACGGATACCCAACGGCGTGACAAGGCGGTGACGAGCAAAGGATTTCATTTTCTCGGCATGGGTGTCTCCGGAGGAGAAGAAGGCGCGCTCAAAGGGCCATCGCTGATGCCGGGCGGCTCGAAAGATGCATGGGACATTGTGGCCCCGATCTTCCGAAAAATTGCCGCGCAGGTCGAAGGTGAGCCTTGTTGTCGTTACATGGGACCCGACGGCGCAGGACATTACGTAAAGATGGTGCACAACGGAATCGAGTACGGCGACATGCAGTTGATCTGCGAAGCCTACGCCATACTACGCGACCTGCTCGGGGTCACTCCGGCAGAACTGCACGATATTTTCTCTGATTGGAATCGCGGCGACCTGGACAGTTTCCTGATCGAAATCACCGCGAATATCTTTACAAAGACAGATCCTGATACCGGCAAGGCGCTGGTCGATGTTATCCTGGACAAGGCGGGACAGAAGGGAACCGGCCGGTGGACTCTGCAGTCTGCGATCGAACAAGCGGTTGTCGTTTCCACCATCAATGCGGCCGTGGAGGCTCGGGTCTTGTCCGCCATCAAAGACCAACGGGTACAAGCGTCGAAACTATTGCCGGCACCCGCTAAATTCAATTATACAGGCGATCGCCGGACGCTGATCGATGCGGTACGCGATGCTCTTTATGCGTCGAAGATCATTTCCTACGCTCAAGGGTTCACCTTGTTCGACGTTGCGAGTAAACAGTTCAACTGGAACCTGCACTACGGAGATATTGCCACGATCTGGCGAGGAGGATGCATTATCCGGGCGAAATTCTTGAATCGAATCAAGGACGCTTTCGATCGAGAACCTAACCTGCAGAACCTTATGCTGGACCCATTCTTCAGAGGGGTCCTAACTGACACCCAGGCGAATTGGCGCACCGCTGTCTCGTTGGCGATCCAAGCGGGTGTTGCCGTTCCTGCTTTTGGCGCATCCTTGGCCTATTTCGACAGCTATCGCCAGGAGCGTCTGCCGGCCAATCTTTTGCAAGCCCAACGGGATTATTTCGGCGCCCATACTTACGAGCGGACTGACAAACCGGGGGTATTTCACACCGAATGGTTGAAGATATAATGGAGAATAGGTCCAAACATCATCACTCCATCACTCGGCTCGACTAGACGCATGCAACTGATCGAAGGAAAACCAATCGGCGAAAAGATTAACCAAGAGACGAAGGAAAAAGCTGAAAATCTGAAGCGTCACGGAGTGGTGCCGGGGCTAGCCGTCGTGCTAGTTGGAACCGATCCGGCCTCGGTGTCTTACGTTCGCAGCAAAGATCGTGTATCCCAGGATCTTGGATTCCACTCGCAGAAGATCGAGCTACCGGAAGAAACCAGCGAGACGGACCTGCTTCAGATCGTGAAAGAGTTAAACGCTGATTCGCAGATCCATGGGATCCTGGTGCAATCACCTCTCCCAAAGCAGATCGACGAATCAAAAGTCACTCTGGCTCTGGACCCGGCAAAGGATGTGGATGGATTCCATCCCATCAATGTAGGGAAGCTTGCCATAGGTGACCCATCCGGGATCGTTCCCTGCACTCCGTTAGGCTGCCAAAAGTTGCTACTTGAGGTTGGAGCAAACATTGTAGGTAGCCGGGTCGTAATCCTCGGACGCAGCATGTTAGTGGGAAAGCCGCTCGCCTTTTTGCTGATGGCTAAAGGACCGGGCGGCGACGCTACTGTTACCGTCGTCCATTCACGAAGCCGGGATCTCGTTGAGAT
This sequence comes from Verrucomicrobiota bacterium, assembly GCA_019237325.1. GTDB lineage: Bacteria > Verrucomicrobiota > Verrucomicrobiia > Chthoniobacterales > JAFAMB01 > JAFAVN01. The sequence continues at coordinate 2,871 of JAFAHI010000172.1, forward strand.
TTGCTCATCGGCAGAAATTCTTATCGCAGCCATGGGCCAACCCGGCTTTGTAAAGAAGGAGCACGTTCGCGAGGGCGCTATCGTGATCGATGTGGGCACCACTCGCGTTGAGGACCCCACCCGGAAAAAAGGGTTCCGCATCGCCGGCGACGTCGATTTCGATGAAGTTGCTCCAAAAACCCGCGCGATTACGCCGGTACCGGGCGGTGTTGGACCGATGACGATCGCGATGCTGATGCAGAACACCCTGAAAGCCTGCCAGCAGCAGACGGGACTCTTCGTATGAAGGAGTTCAGAAGTTCGGGAGTTGCAGGAGTTCAGTAGGACGGAGCAACCGCGGGCTGCTGACGTTATCCTCCATGCTCCTGAACTCCTCGCACTCCTGAACTCCTGGACTCCTATTTTCCATGCATAGCTTCCATTATCGTGACAACCGGCTCTTTTGTGAGGACTCCGACCTGGCTCAGATCGCTGAGACTTATGGAACACCGCTCTATGTTTACAGCCAGCATACCGTGCTGGACCATTTTCAGCGGCTGAACGCTGCCCTTAAAGGTCTTGATCACGAGATCTGCTATGCGGTAAAGGCCAACCCAAATCTTACCTTACTACGTCTCTTAAACGACGCCGGAGCAGGATTTGATATCGTCTCGGGAGGTGAACTTTACAAAGTCCTCAGCAGTGGCGGCTCTGCTTCTAAATGCACTTTTGCCGGTGTCGGTAAGACCCGGGAAGAGATCGCCTACGCGCTGCATAACGAAGTCTTAAGCTTTAACGTTGAATCCGAACCGGAGCTGTTGGCGATTCAGGAGGTCGCCTCGTCCCTCGGAAAGACTGCGCCCATCGCGATTCGAGTCAATCCGGATGTCGATGCCGCTACTCACAAATATATTTCGACCGGCAAAAGTCAGAACAAATTCGGAATCGGTTTGGATCGAATCGAAGCGGTGTATGAACTGGCCGCAGGGTTAAGTCACGTCAAGATCGTCGGTGTCCAAACCCACATCGGTTCTCAGATCAGGGAGAGCAAACCATTCGTCGAAGCCTTGCAAAAGCTGGTTCCGCTGGTAAAGCGGCTCCGGCAACGCTACGGGATAAAATTCTTCAGCATTGGCGGAGGAATTGGCATTGTCTATCAAGGGTCGCTGGAGAGCGGCCGCGAAGAATGGTGGTCAGACGAGACGACCAAACAGGGTATGACCATTGAAGAGTATGTGACCGCGGTCGGACCGCTGCTGGAAGACGTCGGGGTTCGCGTATTGCTCGAGCCTGGCCGCTTCCTGGTTGGCAATGCCGGCATCCTGCTTTGTCGGGTGCTCTACATAAAAGAGACGCCGGTGAAACGATTTGTAATCATCGACGCCGGGATGAACGACCTTATCCGGCCTGCGCTGTATGAAGGTTTCCACGAAATCGTTGCGGTTGATCGAAATCCTAAGTTGGATCCGATCGTCGCCGATGTAGTCGGCCCCGTCTGCGAGAGTGGAGACTTTTTTGCTCTGGATCGCAAAATCTCCGGATGCCAATCTGGCGATCTACTAGCCGTGATGAGCGCCGGCGCCTATGGATTCGCTATGGCATCGAATTATAATTCTCGCCCATTACCCGCCGAAGTACTTGTCGACGGCAACAGCGCTCAACTGATCCGTCGCCGCCAGAATTATGCGGATCTGGTGGAGTTCGAGCTGAGCGTTGACGAAGATTAAGGCGTGAAGCGCCCAAGCTCCGTAGGAGCGAAATTCCTTATAGCACGGCGCTGATAAAATTGGGCCAGCTCCGGAGGAGCGACATATTTATAGGTAAAGCGTTAGAATAAGCGGGCAGCTCCGTAGGAGCGGCATCTACGGCTTTGCTTGTGAGTCGCGCCTAGTCACTGGTCCGCCTTAAACCTCGTACCGGACCAATGTCGCTCCTACGGAGCTGGCATTCGTTTTTTGGCTGCTGCTATAAAGATTTCGCTCCTACGGAGCTTAGCGCTTCCCACTTCCAGCTCAATTCGTCCCACAACTGAAACGGCGATTCCTTCCTCCTTAGCCCATCTAAAATAACGTCGATTCCGGCTAAGAAGCCTTTTGGCCAGATCACATACCCCCGTGACCGTTCATCCTAGCCAGGAACACCTTGGCATCGGCGGTGCTTAATAGGTGCCTCGAGAGGCAAAACTCTCTAACAGCCAATCAGAAAACACGCATACAAAATGAAAAAACTCCTCTTAACAATTGCTATGGCCGCCGCCGGTCTTGGTGGTCTAGCGACTTCCGCCCAAGCTCACCCGGGAGACCATTGTGGATACCACTACGGTTGCGGGTACCATGGTTGCGGATATCACTACTGCTATAATGGCGGCCACTACGGTTATTGGTACTGGCACAACGGTTGCCGTTTCTGGCAAGTAGTAGTCGTGCCGCCACCGTTCCCGCCCTGCCCCTAACGAGTTCACCGTTTGCCGTTCACGGTTCGCAGTTCCCGGTTCGGCTCCTCGTTAACGCACCCTGATACTTAATAAATCATTAGCTGTACCGCCCCTACATTGTTGCACGAGCCGTCGAGGCCCCGACGGCTGACTGTGAACTGCGAACAGTGAACGGCGAACCGCTAACCCTTAACCGTTATCTTCTCCGGCAGATAGTTCAGGTTCGGTCCTAACCAGCGTTCCAGTTCTTCCAACGGCATCGCTTTCCGAATCTGGTAATCCAGCACCTGATCACGATCAATCTTGCCCACGCCAAAATATTTGGCTTCGGGATGCGCAAAATAGAGACCGCTTACCGATGCTCCCGGCCACATGGCAAAGCTCTCTGTAAGTTGGATGCCGGTATTCTTTTCGGCCTGCAACAGGTCGAATAAAATCGCTTTTTCGGTATGATCAGGGCAAGCCGGGTAACCTGCCGCCGGTCTGATACCGCGATATTTTTCCTGGATCAGATCTTCCTTAGTTAAATGCTCCGTTAGGCCATAGCCCCACTCACGGCGAACACGTTCGTGTAAATATTCGGCAAACGCTTCCGCTAGCCGATCGGCCAGCGCTTTGGTCATGATCGCGTTGTAATCGTCGTGATCTTCTTCGAACTGGCGAGCTAATTTATCGGCTTGATGCCCACCGGTGACCGCGAAAGCACCGATATAATCAGGCCTCCCCTTCGGCGCGATATAGTCGGCTAGACAATGGTTAAATTGACCAGCCGGTTTTTGCATCTGCTGCCGTAACTGGTGAAAGGTCGCCAAGACGCCGGAACGGGTGTTGTCAGTGTAAACTTCAATGTCGTCACCGACACTGTTTGCCGGCCAGATACCGTAGACACCCTTCGCCACTAACAGCCGGCTGTTTACAATATCCTGCAGCAGTTTCTGGGCATCCTCATAAAGCTGGCGAGCTTGTTCTCCGACAGTCGGATCGTCGAAAATCTTTGGGAAACGGCCCCTGAGTTCCCAAGTGTGGAAAAAAGGAGACCAATCAATGTAGGGCACCAATTCGTCCAACGATTGGTTAGCAATCACCTGAACTCCGAGAACGCTCGGTTTATCGATGGGTGTAGTTTCCCAGTCGAAGAACGGTTTCCGGTTACGAGCTTCCTCGATAGTCAGCAATTGCTTTTCTGCAGTCCGGCGATGGAACTCTTCCCGGAGATGATCCTGCTCTTTCTGGTTCTTACTAACAAACTCCCGCCGCAAGTCCTGACTGATCAGCGAACCAACCACGCCGACCGCACGTGAAGCATCCAAAACGTGGATGGTAGGACCGCTATAGTGCGGCGCGATTTTTACTGCCGTATGCGCTCTGCTGGTGGTGGCACCGCCGATCAATAACGGCATGGTGTACCCAAGCCGCTCCATTTCCTGAGCGACATGCGCCATCTCGTCCAAGGAGGGCGTGATCAGACCGCTGAGGCCGATAATATCGGCGTGCTCGGCTTGGGCAGCCTCGAAGATTTTTTCAGCGGGTACCATCACACCCAGGTCTTTCACCTCGAAATTGTTACAGGCTAACACGACGCCAACGATGTTCTTGCCGATATCGTGAACGTCCCCTTTCACCGTGGCCAGCACGACTTTCCCCTGTGAGCGTTGAGTCGGCGAGCTGGCGCGTTCCGCTTCCATGTAGGGCAGCAGATAAGCCACCGATTTCTTCATTACGCGGGCGCTTTTCACCACCTGCGGCAGAAACATTTTACCAGCGCCGAATAAGTCGCCTACCACGCTCATCCCTCTCATCAGCGGGCCCTCAATCACCGAGAGTGGTTTCCCATATTTTTGCAGGGCCTCGGCGGTATCATCATCGATGTATTCAACAATCCCTTTGATCAGCGCATGAGAAAGTCGCTCCTCAACTGAGGCTGAACGCCAGGCTTCGTCTTTGACTGGTGTCTTGCCGCTGCTTTTAACTTGTTCCGCGTACTCAACCAAGCGTTCGGTCGCATCTTTGCGGCGGTTTAAGAGCACATCTTCAACCAACTCCAATAGTTCCGGCTTGATCTCCTCGTACACAGCTAGCTGGCCGGCGTTCACAATCCCCATGTCTAGGCCTGCGGCGATGGCATGATATAAAAAGGCGGCATGGATCGCCTCGCGCACTGCGTTATTTCCGCGGAATGAGAATGAAATATTGCTCACACCGCCGCTAACCCGGCAATGAGGCAAATTTTGTTTGATCCATTTCGTCGCTTCGATAAACGCAATCGCATATCCGGCATGCTCTTCAATACCGGTGCCGACGGTCAGAACGTTCGGATCGAAAATGATATCCTGCGGCGGAAATCCGACTTCTTCCGTAAGGATCCGATAAGCCCGGGAGCAGATCTCTATCTTGCGAGCGAGCGTGTCCGCCTGGCCGGTCTCGTCAAATGCCATTACCACCACCGCGGCGCCGTAACGGCGAATTGTCTGGGCTTGGCTCCGAAACTTCTCTTCTCCTTCTTTGAGGCTGATCGAGTTAACGATCCCTTTTCCTTGGATCGATTGGAGCCCGGCTTCGAGAACACTCCATTTGGAACTGTCAACCATCACCGGCACCCGAGAAATATCCGGTTCGGCAGCCACCAGGTTCAAAAACTTCCTCATGGATGCCTCCGAATCGATCATCCCTTCATCCATGTTGATGTCGATAACGTTGGCTCCGCCCTCAACCTGTTGCCGGGCAACAGATAAAGCGCCTTCAAAATCGCCACCCAGAATCAACTTCGAGAACTTAGGCGAACCCGTGATGTTGGTGCGTTCACCGATCATGGTGAACCCGATCCCAAAAGTATATGGCTCGAGTCCGCTAAGCTGGGTCCGCACCTCCAGCTTGGGTAACGGCCGCGGTGGTAAACCCGATACCGCCTTCGCCAGCATCTCGATATGAGCCGGCGTGGTGCCGCAACAGCCACCAACAATGTTCAACCAACCGAGTTCCGCCCATTCCTTTAACTGCGGAGCCAACGACTCTGGAGTTTCCGGAAATCCCGTTGGCGACAGCGGATCCGGTAGACCAGCGTTGGGGTAACAGGATACATAGATCGGCGCAATGCGAGCCAGTTCCTCGATGTAGGGACGGAGTTCTTTGGGGCCAAGCGCGCAGTTCAACCCAACGCTGAGAAGGGGTGCATGTGAGATTGAGATCCAGAAAGCTTCTGTCGTTTGCCCGGTCAAAGTTCGGCCGCTCGCGTCGGTAATCGTACCGGAGGCCATCACCGGAACTCGAAACCCGAGCTCAGCAAATAACTCTTCGATCGCAAACAGCGCCGCCTTCAGATTGAGCGTATCGAAAGTGGTCTCGACCAAAAGCAGGTCCGCCCCTCCCTCAATCAACGACCTGGCCTGTTCGGCATAGGCGCCCTTCACCTGCGCCCAGGTTACTTCGCGTTTGCCGGGGTCGTTCACGTCTCGGGAGATCGATAAAGTCCGATTCAAAGGACCGATAGAGCCCGCCACGTACCGGCGGCGCCCCGGCTCTTTGGCCATCACCTCGCGAACCGCGTCTTTAGCCAACTTTGCCGCCGCCCGATTGATGTCGGGCACATAACGCTCAAGCGCAAAGTCCGCCTGCGCGATGACTGTTGCATTAAACGTATTGGTCTCGATGATATCGGCGCCGGCCTGCAAATACTCGAGGTGGACCTGACGGATGATCTCGGGCCGGGTCAGACAAAGGACATCATTATTATTCTTGAGCGAGACCGGGTGATCCTTGAGAAGGTCACCTCGATAATCTTCCTCTTTCAGTTTGAAGCGCTGGATCATAGTCCCCATCGCGCCGTCGAGGATCACAATCCTTTTAGCGAGGAGATGAACGATATCGAAGGCATCAGAATGGCGAAGATTGTCCGGCATATCCTGGAAAAACCTCTAACATCTCGAGGGCCGTCGTGCAACGGATAGATTGATTTATCATGATGTATTGATGGGTTGCCTGGAGCGAGATTACGCTCCAGGATAAATCACTTCCGCGAATAAGAACGAAACCAGCTGACTCGTAATCGTCCTCGTCCTCGAGAAGTGTTCTTCTGCCCAGCGTGTTTTTCTTTCGAACCAGCGGCTTTGGCCCAACCGCCTGGAGGCGAGCCGCTTTACAGCGTGGCAGCCCTATGGGTCGGCAGCAGGCGGCTCCCGGCAACGTCTCCACCTGTTGCCATCGCCCACTGCGCTACGGTTCGTACCGATCCTGTTCGACACGAACTGGTCGAGCATCCGGATGATTGGCTGTTTCAACATTTTGTCGTGTTAGCAAGGCCTGCAATATGCGGGCAATCGTGGTGGAGCCCTGAAACGTTCTCGGGAGCCGCTTGCTGCCGACTCATAGAGCTGCCAACTTGCGAAGCGGCTCCCCTCCAGGCGCGGTGTGAATCCTCGTGCAATGGAGACCTTACCTGGCAGAAAACACTTCTCAATCGACGGCAACGACGATTACGAGCGCACTCCCAGCAACAGCACATCCATCCCGACCGCCAGAACGAAAATCACACTGACGAAGGCGTTGCTATGGAAAAAAGCGCGGTTAATGCCAGCCAAGTCAAGATTGGCCGCAGCTCGGTGCTCATAGAACAGCGCACCCCCGACCGCCAACAACGAAAGATAATAAATCCAGCCCAGACTAGCCACTAGCCCGAACCCCAGCAGGCAGAGCAGCAGAACAGCGTGCATCCCTTGCGCCAGCCTAAGACTCGTGGAGACTCCAAACCGAACGACCATCGAATGAAGGCCCTGTTTTCGATCGAAGTCATAATCTTGCGTCGCGTAAATGAGATCAAACCCGCCCACCCAGAAGATGACTCCGAGCGCCAAGACTATCGGCGGCCAATCGAATTGACCGCGCACGGCCAACCATGCCCCGACTGGAGCGATTGCTAACGACAGCCCTAAGAAAAACTGGGTGTACGAAGTGAATCGCTTCGTGAACGAATAGAAAAAGATCACCACCAAAGCGACGGGCGACAAAAGAAAACAAATCGGATTGATCAAAGAACAAACGGCAAAAAAAGCGAGACTCGAGAAACCGACCAAAGCGTAGGCCGTGGCTTTAGATACCAGCTTGTGCCTCGCGGCAGTGCGCGGGTTGAGTTTGTCCATTTCCCAGTCAGCGATCCGGTTGAACGCCATCGCTGCCGTCCTGGCGAAAACCATGGCTAGCAGAATTAGTCCTATGATCACCAAGCTGGGAAACCCTTTCGCCGCTACCAGCATCGACCCGACAGCGAACGGCAATGCGAAAACCGTGTGCGAGAAACGAATAAACTTTAGAATACGCTGCAACACTTACGGAATAGCAAATAGCAGATAGCAAATAGCAAATAAAGGGGCAGCGCCCCATTTCCTGATCAAGTCAGCTCTGTTTCGAAGCTGCGGAAGGTCCTATGGCGCTTACCTTTAATCGGTGATCTTTCGATCGACATCATTCAAGCACCTATTTGTTTCGAGCACGATTCCGCTACGCTCTGGATAGAGCTTAGCGCTCATATCCCACAATATTAAAACTAATTTATTCCATGTTTTAATATCTAAAAGACGCCCCGTCAATGCCCATCGCCCATTTTGCTATTTGCTATTCTTTCCAGACGTTCCGCCCGGCTTGAACACGCCATATATCAGCCGCGCGCCCTTCGAGTAGGTCAAGTACGCCCACATCCATTGCAAGAAAACGAAGACCTGGTTGCGGAACCCGATGAGGAAAATCAAATGGATAAAGAGCCAACTCAGCCAGGCGAAAAATCCGCCAAACCGAACCACTTTCAAATCCGCGATCGCTCGATTGCGGCCGATGGTAGCCATCTGTCCTTTGTCCCGATAGTGGAAAGGTGACATTGGACGGCCTTCGATTGTGGCGAGGATGTTCCTGGCAGCGTGCCGGCCCATCTGCATCGCGACCGGACAAACTCCCGGTAACGGTTGGCCCGTTTGATGAGTGAAAACCGCCATATCGCCGATAACCAACACATCCGGATGTCCCGGGATGGTCAAGTCTTCGTTCACGACAACCCGGCCAGCGCGATCGAGTTCAGCTCCCAAACTCTTGCCTAATGGCGAAGCCGCATTGCCGGCCGCCCACACAACAGTACGGGCAGAAATCAGCTCTTCACCGACGTGAACGCCATCGGGACCGACACTTTTCACCATGACCCCGGTCCGGACTTCAACCTGAAGTTGCTCCAATTGTTTGCGAGCAGATTCGGATAAACCCGGGGTAAAGGCCGGCAGCACCCGGGGAGCTGCGTCCACCAGCACGACCCTGGCGTCTCGCGGGTTAACGTGATGGAAATCGCCTGCCAAGCTTTTATGCGCCAGCTCCGCTATCGCGCCGGCCATTTCGACACCGGTTGGTCCCGCACCCACCACCACAAAGGTCAGCGCCTTCTTGCGCTCTTCTGGGGTCTCCGCAATTTCGGCTGCTTCGAATGCAAAAAGAATCCTGCGCCGCAATTCCAAGACATCTTCCATGCTTTTCAGGCCGGGTGCGAATTGCTCCCATTCATCGTGCCCGAAGTATGAATGCCGCGCCCCGGCAGCAACGATCAGATAATCATAAAAAACCTCTCGATCTCCGCAGATCACCCGCTTGTTGGCAACGTCCACCCGATCAACGTTCGCCAGCACGACTTCCAGGTTATTAGCGTGCTTTAAAATATGCCGAATGGGCTGGGCGATATCTCCCGGAGAAAGCGCCGCTGTGGCCACTTGATATAGCAGTGGCTGGAACAAATGATGATTGGTCCGATCCAATAGAATCATCGAAACCGGTTGGTTCGCCAATTCTTTGGCTGCATAAAGTCCTCCGAAACCGCCACCGATAATGACAAGTCGCGGTGTTTTCTTGCGTTCAACAGACTCAGCATTCATAGAAATAATTCGTGACCGAAACTCAGCACGTGCGGGTCGCCCTCAATTTAATATGGTGACCCGGTAACGAACGAATTTCTACTGCTTGTGAAAACTTTCACAAATAATCGCTTGCGGCTCTGTTTCGCTGATCCTTAACTGTTGATGGCTGGTCTTGCGCCCGGAGACCCGGGCGTCCTTTGAACCTTATGGTTACCCCGCACACAATTGAAACTCCGGATACCTTGGCCCGCACGGCCAAGTCTTTGGAAACAATCAATGATTCGGAACTCCTCGGCGAGAAGCTCGTTATCAATATGGGCCCCTCGCATCCGGCCACGCATGGGGTCCTGAGAATCGTTCTCGAGCTCGACGGTGAAATCATCACCAAAGCCATACCGGACATCGGTTATCTCCATCGTGGCGACGAAAAAATTGCGGAGAATATGCAGTTCAACCAGTTTGTCCCCTACACCGATCGGCTGGATTATCTCGCGCCGCTCGCAAATAATGTGGCTTACGCGCTGGCGGTCGAGAAGCTCATGGGTTGGGAGTTGCCGCCCAGAGGAAAAGCCATTCGGATTATCGCCTGTGAAGTAGCGCGGCTATCGTCCCATCTTTTGGGTCTGGGCGCGTTCGCGATGGATGTGGGGGCCACCACCGTTTTCCTCTATACCTTCACCGAGCGAGAAAAACTGTATAACCTGATCGAGCTCCTCACCGGGGCTAGATTCACGACTTCCTATACTCGCATCGGAGGACAAATCCGTGATTTGCCCGATGGCTTTATCCCCGCTCTTAACAAGTTTTTGGACGAATTCGTCCCGCAATTGAACGAACTCGACCGGCTACTGACTCGTAACCGGATCTGGGTTGACCGAACCAAAGGTCTCGGCGTGATCTCGAAGGAAGACGCCATCAGCTTCGCGTTAACCGGCCCCAATATCCGCGGTTCCGGCATCGATTACGACGTTCGCAAAGCTCGCCCGTATCTCGATTACGACAAATACGATTTCGATGTCCCTATCGGCACGGTCGGGGATGCCTACGACCGCTACCTAGTGAGGATCGAAGAGATGCGGCAGAGCGTAAACATTCTCCGGCAAGTCATTCAAAAGTTGCCGGATGGTCCCATCGCCGTCCACGATCCGAAGAATATGCCTCCGCATAAACCGGAAGTGCTGATGAAAATGGAGGAGTTAATCCATCATTTTATCATTCATACTGAAGGGATTGATGCGCCGGTCGGCGAGGTTTATTTCGGGGCAGAGAATCCTAAGGGGGAGCTGGGCTTTTATATTAACAGCAAAGGAGGAGGAGTTCCTTACCGGCTGAAAATTAGGGCTCCTTCTTTCGTGAACCTAAGCGTTCTACCCAAGATTTTACCGGGTCATATGATGTCAGACGTGGTCGCGATTTTAGGCAGTCTTGATTTTGTGATGGGCGAATGTGATCGCTAGGCATATGCGAACCGCATGCCTCATCGTCGGGTTATGCGCGGCGCTGTTAGTCGGAGGTTGTA
>JAFAHI010000182.1 GCA_019237325.1 Verrucomicrobiota bacterium
GGCGCCCAGCTTATGGCAAGGAGCCGCTCTGATATCGCGCTCTATGACGCTTTGATCGATAGCTATCGCGTGGCCGGTCTTCTACCCGCATAAGCGGTACAACCTTCCATAGCCGAGGCGCGACATGGATGGATCCGCAACGCCACCATTCGTCACGGTTAAAAACAATCCTCGCGAACGTGCTTTTTGATGATCTAACTGGAAGGAACCCGAAACGAACTGAAAATGAAACGATACAGCCACAGATCGAGAATCCGGCGAGGACCGTTTCGGGCGGACTTGAGGCCTATTAGAAGCTCGGAGAATCGGCCGGTAAAGCCGCGATCCGGGATAATGGAAAGGGCAGGCTTTTGGCCTGCCCGATGCTGTTTTATTAGTGGCGGTAGAGAATTCGCTCCTCGAGTTTGGCAACTGCGGTGCGAAGCGATCTACCGATAGACCCAGTGACCGCGCCACCAAAAACGCCGATACCAATACGGGTGTGTATAGTACACATAACCATTTGGGCCCCAGTAATAACCAGGGGGATAATACCCAGGTCCCCGAAACACGAATATCACGCGAGCATCGGCTGGTTTGGGACAAAGGGTAACTGCCGTGATCAACGCTACGACGGGACGCAGAAAGACGAAGTCCTGACACGGCCCTCAAGGCTTCTAATGGCTGCGGCAGATATCGATGTGCTTTTCTCCGCGCGCCGGGTTGGTCAGACGGGCAAAGCTTGGGTTTTGTCCCGGCACCTCCGACAAGCGCCGAGACGGTCGTTGCGGCGATAACACGACCAATTCGTAATCGGTCATCGAACTATAGCTAGCAGAGTAGCCCGCTTCTCCATCGATCATTAGCGGGTTGTTCCGCCATCTAACAACACGGCCAGTGGGGCGAAAGCCTCACTGGTCTTTTCTCCGTCATTACTAAGCAATAACCCTTTGGAGTGTTATGTTCTTGGGCTCTTAAAGGTGGTATTTATTTCGGTTTGTGAAGGAGAAAGGTTCTCGATGGAGGCCCGATCCAGGCGACAAAGAAAGAGCAACCAAATTCCGCCGGTCGTTTCCTGGACGGTCACGGCGGATGGCGGGCCTGATGTCTACCGGCCTACGCACAATGGTCTAGCAAATACCGAATTTGAACTTTCAACGAACCGGGCCTGGCTGCCGGCGCGAACCGTTTTTAGACGGAGGTATCCATAAACCCTAACCTTGGCCAGAGTCTTATGTCTCCTGAACGTCTCAGCCGCTTGACGATTGTTCTGCTGGAACCTCATGATGAAGCGCGAACATCTTTAGGCGCGTTCCTAAGACGAATGGGAGCTAACCCGGTTTTGGCGGCTACTGCAGGCGAGGGACTGGATGCAATAAACCATTGTGTGCCCGATCTGATCATAGCGGACATCCGGATGTTCGAACTCGGCGAAGACCAATTTCTTCAAAAGGTTCGCACCCTGATAGCAGAAAAAAGGAAGTTCATTCCGGTCGTCGCCGTAACCCCGATGATTGGTAAACAGCAGATCGCGCGTCTTCATGAAATTGGCTTTAGCGGGTGCTTGCCAAAGCCTTTTTCGCCCGGGCGCCTGATGGAAACGATTCTAAAGCTGACGCCTCTTCACGAGCACTGTTTATGGTAATCGAGGGCCACAGCAGGCAACCCCGCCGGTTACTTCGTATCGGTCACAACACTGACGATTTTCTCAGTGGTTTCCGCTAAGATATCTGACGCCTTGGCAACCACTTCAGCCTGAGGTAATCCGGCTTCTTCCAATTCGATCTTTGCAGACTCCACTAGAAACAGAGCCGCTAACATCGAGGACGATACCTCGTCGTGAAAAGCTTTTGCGATCCGGTTGCGTTCCTCTTCTCTGCCAACGGTCTTGCCTTGTTCAAACGCGCCAGTGGGACCGAAATCGTCGAGCATGACATAACCCAATCGACCGAGATTTCTTACCACAAATCCCGGCGATCCATTTTCCCCGAACGGGCGTCTCGTCACGCAGGCAATGTATTCCGCGCCCTCGCTTGGTTCTCCCTCAGAGACAAGGGACCAGGATTCGCCGAGCGCCAGAACTTGCTCGAGATTGGAGGTTCTCAATTCGTCATTAGAACGACCTGTATACTCGAGAAATTTCGGATTCCAGGCCACGAACGAGCGGCTCTCAAAATTCACTACCGCTCTAGGCAACGCAAAGTCATTCAAAACCGTGCACAACTTTTTTAGGTCTTGCGTTGAAGATTCGATGACAAACTAGGACTCCGAAACGCAACCGAAGTCAAGCCGCTGGCGTCATCATTCTAATCAAGGTTGACGCTTCGCCCGAAAGATTCGCATGCACGGCCGCACACCCTGTGTATCTTGAACTTGGCCGCAAAATCGGCCTTACCAAAAACAGGAGACAAAATGAAAGATGAATTCAGGCGCGGGCCGCATCGGCCCGAAAGTGAGCCTTTTCCAGCAGAGGTGGAAGGCAAGGTTTCTCAATACCTCCTAAACCCACGTGGCGAAGTCGATGGATTATTGTTAGAAGATCACACGATAATCAAGTTTCCGCCGCATCTAGCACGGGAGCTCGTAGAAGTGGTTAAGCCAACGGAGCGAGTGCGTGCCAACGGCCATTTGGAAGCCGAGAAATTGCTTAAAGCTCACGTCATAGCAAACCCTGAGAAAGGACGAGCGATCCGTGACATTAAGCCAACGCCGCCTGAGCGCGCCGTTGCACTTGGTCCGCTCCGGGCACTTAGCGTCGCGGGCACTATCCGATTAATCAAACGCAATCCGCACGGTGACATTGACGGAGTTATTCTTGGGGATCGCACAGTTCTGCACGTTCCCCCTCATGCCGGGAGACAATTCGCGAAGCTTCTTCGCGAAGGAGAGCCTATTGCCGCGATTGGCTTCGGAACCGTCAATGATTTCGGCCGAACCATCGCTGTCGCGATGCTTGGTCGCTCAACCGATGATTTGGTTCTAGTCGAGCCACCTCCCGCAAAACCGAAAAAGCAATCGGAAGACCGGAAGCCTCGCGAAGAAGAATCCTAGCCGACTAAAGCCTTCGCGCGGGATAGCCCTGGCGCAATTACTAAAGGATACGACGTATACCTCTTCCTCAGCGGAATGATGGTTCTAGGTGCGCTTGCCCGACGAGAAGGGGTATTCGAATGGCTCGCGGTTGTCGGAGTGCGGGCCGCCCGCGGATCCCGACTCCGGCTCTTCAACTTGGTCTACGCAATAGGAATCGCCGTAACAACGCTCTTATCTATCGCTGAGTTGTCCGCTAAGAGAACCACAATCAACTAACAACGTTTGCTCAAGGACGCCCAAGGCACAGGAGGTTAACCATGCATTCGGTTACTGACTCGGAGCTGAGGCAGAAACCAACGACCACTCGATCGAGCATCATCGGCCTCGATCTACTTTCCTTCTTGATGGCGGATGTGCGCGATGGCGTTGGACCCTATCTCTCCATTTTTCTCAAGGGGGCTCTGCACTGGCAATCGGGAGACATTGGCATTGCGATGGCGGCTAGTTCGATTACCGCTGCTCTCTCCCAAATTCCTGCCGGCCTACTGGTGGATTCAATCCGCGCAAAAAGGCTTTTGGTCCTAATCGCAGGGTTCATCGTTGGTACCGGCTGCCTACTCATTGTTTCGGTCCCAAACCTAGTCCTAATCGTCACTGTACAGGCGATGTTAGGTGCTGCTTCCGCCGTCATCCCTCCTGCTCTAGCGGCACTCAGCCTTGGAGTCGTGGGCAGAAAGCTCTTTCCTGGTCGAGTTAGCAGGAACGAGAGCTTTAATCACGGCGGCAATTTCGCAGCGGCTATTTTGGCTGGAACCATTGGCCAGAGGCTGGGTTATCATTGGATCTTCAATCTGGTTTGCCTTTTTGCCTGTGGAAGTGCCGTTGCCGTGGCGCTGATTCGGCCTCACGAGATCGATCATAAGACTGCCCGTGGCCTCAACCCTTCCAATTCTCGAATGGGGACCGGTCAAACCGAAAAAGCAGTACCTATCCTTGAACTTCTAAAGAAGCGAGATCTCATCATTTTCCTGGTCTCTGTCGTGCTTTTCCATTTTGGTAATGCCGCCATGTTGCCAATGGCGGGTCAGGTTTTGGCGAAGGCCCATCCGGGGTCTGATATTATGGCCCTAAGCGCTTGTATCATCACCGCGCAACTCGTCATGGTCGGCATCGCGGCCGCGGTCGGAGTGGCGCTACGGAAAGGTCTTGGACGCAAAACGATCTTTCTTGTGGCTTTTCTGACATTGCCGATCCGAGGCTTCTTGTTCACCCTGACCGATAGCCCATACGGGGTTGTGGCGATTCAACTGCTCGACGGGGTTGCGGCCGGGATTTTCGGCGTCATCTCGATTATCATCGCGGCCGACCTCATGCGGGGTACCGGACGGTTCAATCTTGCTCAAGGCCTTGTCGCATTGTCGACCGGATTTGGCGCCGCCTTAAGTAATCTCTGCGCTGGCTTTGTTGTTCAGTCTTTTGGCTATACCATCGGGTTCTTTAGCTTGGCCGCAATCGCCTTCGGCGGCCTTATTTTCTTTGCTTTCTTAATGCCAGAAACGCGACCACAGGGAATCGGTGCGCCGGGATCTACAGCTACGGAAACGAGGGTGAGTGCTGCCAGCACTAGTGGCTCTAATCGGCGATCTAGCAGACAATGTCGTCGAAAAAGGCGTTCATAGAAATTCCTCATGATGGTGCAGAATAAACTCTTCAACAGCACGACGTGCGATTTCGACTTCCTCCATCTCTTCCCAAACATCCGGCGGATTAAGCTCAAACCATTCTGCCATGATTGCGTCCAACATCTCGCTTCTCGTTTGTTCGACCGCTTCACTTTGCCTTCGCAACCAATCAGCTTGAAATATCGATAAATTTTTGCGGATGAATGATTCTGCAGAATCGTTCCCAGGACGAGGTGAACTATCAGAAGATGACATAAGGCAATTGCTGCGCTGTCATCACCGTATTCCTTGGTGAAAAATAGGAGAGGATACCTAAGGGTTCGTTATACAGGTGATGGACTTCGTGAGTTTCTAAGCGTGAACACAGCCAGCATTGCCAAATACCAGAATTAAGGCCAATGCAGTTTAATCACAGTAGAATGCGCCAGTACAATAAAAAAATTACTACCATCGTATGCGGGCTGGTGAGGCGTCTGCATCTTCTGTCCTCGAACTCAGGCCAATCGTTGGTCTCTGTATTTTCAGGGAGAAAAGACTTTCTCCCCGTCGAGCCTCCGCCCAGGCGGATCTCTCCTTCCTCTTTCTCCTAGGCGCACCTAGGGTTGTTAGGAAAGGGACCTTTTCAGCCCGGCGGCGTTCGTTCAATCCATACTGCTGGCTTCGGGACGCGCTCTCGAAAACCTTCGCTATCGATCAGCTTATTTCAGCAGTTCTGTGCATATTGCGCAAGCCGTTCTGCCATCTGCTCCCGCTCGATAAATTTGGCTATCTGTGTGCCGAGCGCAGTAAGCATCGAGAGTAAATCATCATCCGGAGCATGGATCCCACGGCTGAAGAACTCCATCACACCGGTCACTCCACCGTCGAGAATAACTGGAAACGCAAACGCGCTATGGAGCCCTCCTTCCGCCGCCTCCGCAGCGCGCGGGAAATTCTGGTCTACG
>JAFAHI010000030.1 GCA_019237325.1 Verrucomicrobiota bacterium
GTACTCGGGCAAAAGTCGAAGGTGCTCGCCGGTGCCGCAGGCAATATCCAAGATTGTTCGCCCGTCCGGCACAAATCGTCGAAAGAGGCCTCGCAAACGATCGGTTTCTCCCCGGTAATCCTTGTTACCGTAAACCAAATCGTAATATTCAGCAGAAGCGGAAAACATAGCCTGCAAGGCTCATAAATGCGCATGCAATTATGAGCCTTGCAGGCTACAGCAGAATGGTCCGGCTACGCCGCACCATTCTGCAGGCATCCACACAGACAGATTTGAATTTAGAGCGTTTCATTTGTCCATTTTCTTTCTGAGCGCGAGCTGGTGCCTTGTATCCAACGTGACGGTATCTTTCTCGACTGGCAGCCGAATCTTCCGGAGTAGCCGGGAAATTCGGCCATAGCCTGCGCCGCTGACAAATGCATGCGCATTTGTCAGCGGCGCAGGCTTAGTTTGCAGCCACTTCTTCAGACGGTTCAGCTTGGCGTTTCTTGAAGTGGAGTTGGAAGATCCGTAGACCATCTGTCTGGGTTATTGTCACCAGGTAATCTTCGATCTGGACCTGCTCACCCTGTTTGGGAAGGTGGCCGAGAAGCTGGATGACATACCCGCCAATGGTGCTCACCTCGGGATCCTCCAAATGAAGGTCAGCCAGTTCCTGAAGTTCGTAGAGGTTGAGTTGACCTTGGACAACGAATTCTTCTTCGTTTAGGCGGACAAACTCTCTTGCGGGTTCTTGGTCGAACTCGTCCTTAATTTCACCAACCAATTCTTCGAGCACATTGTCGAGGGTCACAATCCCAACAGCGCCTCCGAACTCATCGACCACCAGCGCCAAATGCACTCTTCTCGCTAGAAAGGTGTTTAGCAGCTTATCCAGCGGCATAAATTCAGGGACCGGCAAGAGATCCCGCTTCACCGCCAAGAGATCCGGCTTCGACTTCTTCATCTCTTTCATCAAGTCTTTGATATGAATTAGACCGATCGTGTTATCGAGATGGCCCTGAACTAGAGGGAACCGGGTGTGCGCTGACTCGATCGCCACCTGCAAATTGGCTTCGAAGGAATCTTGCGCGTCCAGATAGATAACGTCTCCCCGGGGAGTCATAATATCTCGGACAACGCGCCGGCGAAAATCCAGCGCGTTAATCAGAAGCTCTTTATTGAGTGGAGTAACTGCCGCCTTGCTATCGCTCTCCGTAAGGATAACGCGAAGCTCTTCCTCGCTATGGCCCAGCTCATTTTCGGCTACGGGATCCAGACGCAAAAGTCGCAGGATACCAGCCGCTGAGATCTGCAAAAACCAGATCGCAGGCCGGAAGATAAGGTAAAAAAGGTGCAACGGCGCACTAACCCAAAGACTGGTTTCGAGTGCTTTTCGAATCGAGAGAGCTTTTGGGGTCAATTCCCCGAGAACGATCGAAAAATAAGTGATCAGAGCAAACCCAAGCGTGATCGAAATCCCATCAATCACTGCCTGGGAAGTGATGCCGATGTGGGTGAGGAGCGGTGCGAGGAGGCTGGCGACGTAAGGCTGCCCGATCCAGCCAAGGGCCAAGCTAGCCAAAGTGACTCCAAGCTGGGTCGCGGAGAGATAAGCATCCAGGTTTGCAATGACGTGCTTAGCCAAACTTGCCCGACGATTTCCCTCGTCCTTCAAGAGATCGAGCTGGCTGGACCTTACTTTGACCAAGGCAAATTCCGAGGCCACAAAAAAACCGTTCAGGCAAATCAGGAGGAGGATAATAAACAAATGCGTGAAAGCCACGCTGGCGGAACTGTCTTCCGCCTCCGCACCCAGGAATGGAAACGCCATTCCTAAAGAAATAGCCATGCTCATTGGATCTTAGGCCAATCTCAAGCACCAGATATTGCTGTCCGTTTTAGGGTTCGCCTTAGCCCCTATTAGCGGCACTTCGGCGCGAACACTTGTATCTGGAAGTCGAGAGGGCCTTGAAATGGCCGGTCTTCTCGCAAGTAAAGAGACCCGACATTTCGAGATCCTCGCGGGCTTAGCAATGAACTGACCCTCGATTACCAACGATCTATCGCCTGGACAGCATCGTTTACGCCGCTGTCACCTGACGGTCAAGAGTGAAGATCCCGCAGGCGCGGGCTACCAGCTTGACTTCGTGACTCCAGGAATCAATCCCTGGGAAGCGTACTCGCGAAACGCAATTCGGGATAGGCGAAAACGCCGGTTGAAGCTGCGGCGGCGCCCGCTTTGCTCACAACGATTAACCAAGCGGGTCGGACTGGCATCTCGCGGCAGCTGGGCGAGACCCTCGTAGTCGCCTTTAGCCTTTAATTCGGCTCGAAGGGCGGCATACTTCTGCACCGTCTTCAGCTTCCGTTTGTTCCTTTCAATCCAAGCTTTCTTCGCCATAAAGGAGTGAGGACAATACCGGGAAGCGCCCGCTTTTCAACGGAAAAATTAAAGAAAGGAGCCACGAGCTAGGATCTAGGAGAGATACGGGCTCTTCGCTGCGGAGCTTCACAGTTTCTTCCTTAAGCTCGGCCTTGCAAGCGGGCGAATGGTCGATGTAAGCCCGGGGCTCCAGGCACTCACCTGCCCAGGTTCAGCCCCATCTCGCTAGCCCCTAGTTTCTAGCTCCTAGCTCCTTCTTAGTGCATCTGGCCGATCCAGGCAGGCACCTGGGCGGTGATATTCGAGTCGGCAAGATAATCCTGGGAATAGCCGACCCGGGCATATTCACGGTGAGCGGAGATGTAGACAAAGATGAGCAGGTTCAGCGTTCCTACGACGACGAATGCGATGGTTGCTAAGCGGAATTTTTTCATGGACCGAGCGTATCGCCGATCCTTGATTCTGTTAAATCGATAGATTATCTGTTAGTATTGATATTGTAGATATATGCCGCTGGCACGGTCACGAGCCATCGTACTCGTCCTCGTCGTCGTCCTCGTCCTCGAAGGGTGGTTTCTTCACAGTGTTAGGATCTGCCACAGCGTTTCGTGTGGAGTCGTTTTACTGGTCCCTAACGTATAACAGGCTGCAGACGAGACGGTTACGAAACGAACCACACCGTGGGTAGCTTCCGGGAGCCGCTTGCTGCCTAGCTACAGAACTAGCCACACTACAAAGCGACTCCCCTCCAGGCGTTCACGACTCACACGCGTTATCCGCGTAGTCAAACCACCCTTCGAGGACGAGGACGACGACGACGAGTACGAGAACGATTGAGGCGTGTGCCTCTAGTGGTTCCAGAACTGCCGGAAGGCGTTTGACCAGTTACGGTCCTGAACCCTTTGTCGGGCGTGGTCGCCCATCTGGCGGCGGAGCTCAGAGTCCGTCGCCAAGCGGCGGATCGCTTCCGTAAAATCATCCACATCTAGAGATCGGGTGATGAACCCTTCGACGCCGTCGGTGATGAGCTCAGCCGGTCCGCCTTGATCGGAGACGACGCAGGGTAAACCGGCAGCTTGGGCTTCCAGAACCACATTCCCAAATGTGTCGGTAGTACTCGGAAAAACAAAGACGTCACTCGAAGCGTAGGCCGCACCTAATTCTTTTCCCTTCAAATAGCCCGTATAACACGCTTCGGGAGCAATGTGCCGCAATTCCTTAAGATAAGGACCATCGCCGACAATCAACAAACGGACTGGAAGGCCTTCTTTTTGTAACCTGTTTACAGCTCTCGCAGCGATATCGAGGTTTTTCTCTTTGGAAATTCGCCCCACATAGAGCAGCCCAAGCTCTTCTGGAGCTTTGCCGAAATGGCTCCAGAACTTCGGATCACGGAGGCCCGGGTTGAAGAGCCGGGTATCAATCCCGCGTGGAAAAATCTTTAGTCGCTCCGGAGCGATCCCACGCGCAATCCATCGCTGCCGGTAATACTCCGAGTTGACGAAGACCAGATCAAGCTGGGAGTAAAACCACTGCATGAAATTCCAGGCCAACGTCTCCATGTAGTTGTCCTGGGTAAGAATCCGGACGTACTGTGGAAAGTCGGTGTGATAGATCCCTACGGCGCGGATATCGAGAATCTTGGCCGCAACCAAAGCGGTCAAACCAACTGGGCCCGGTGTGCTGATAATCAACTCGGTGAATCGCTCACTCTGGATGTAGTCGATCATGTGCAACACCGGCGGAAAGCTCAATTTTTGCAGCTCGTATTCCGGCAATTCGAACTCGCCGATCGGGACAAAGTTTTTGATGGGAATATCAGCGATTCCGATCCGCGGACGCGA
>JAFAHI010000341.1 GCA_019237325.1 Verrucomicrobiota bacterium
CGACTCAAACGATCTTCCGGGTCCCATTCGAATGCCTTAGGCGTTGTGACCTCTCGAACATAATCAGAGCCAATCATCGGCGGGGCATTGCGAGCCGCGGCGACAGCGTCTTCCGGAGATAAAGCTTCGTCTGTCAGGCAAGCCCGCATCGCTCCTCGGACCCGTAGATGCTTGGTGAGCGCTCGAGTATCCACCCCTTGGATCGCTGGGATCTTCCAACGTTTAAGATACTCGTCAAGCGACCCGGCCGCGCGCCAGTTGCTGGTGATCGGAGATAATTCTCCTACCACAAACCCGCGCACGTGCGGTTCACTGCTCTCGTTGTCGAGCTCGTTTGTTCCGTAATTACCGATCAGCGGATAGGTCATCGTGACGATCTGACCCCGGTAGGACGGGTCTGTCAGGACTTCCTGATAACCCGTCATCGACGTGTTAAAACAGATCTCGCCGACGGTGGTACCAGATGCGCCAAACGATTCCCCGCTAAAAGTCCGCCCGTCCTCTAGAGCGATTAAAGCTTGCTTCATTTTCGGCGGCAAATATGGGGGGGAGAGGGGAGGAGTTCAAGTGAAGTGGAATGAGGCTTCCCGACGCGGCTTGGAGGGGAGCCGCTTTACAGCGCGGCAGGTCTATCGGGTGTTTGCAGGCGGCTCCCGGAAACGTCTCAGCGTGTTGCATGTATGCAGCGTTCTAATCGGTGCACCAAAACCGGACAGCCCTTAGAACAAACACATCACGAAACGCTCGCGGGAGCCGCCTGCTGCAAACCTATAGAGCTGCCACGCTATAAAGCGGCTCCCCTCCATCCGCTTTTCAAACGCTTCGTACCGCTACTAAAGCCGACCTCAACATCGGCGCTAGATCTCCATTCTTGCTGACCGCGATTTTCTCTAGTCCAAGCCAGGTCGCCATGGATCGCAGCTCAGCTGCCACTGCATGCACGAAAGTTTTTGGCTCGGTCTGCGGCTCGGCAAATGCGCCCACAACTCGCAGTGTTTGATGCGCGCGATCTGCTTTCAAGTCGAGGCGGCCTGCGAAGTTCTGGCCAAACAAAAACGGTAGAACATAATAGCCATGTTGCCGTTGCGCAGCGGGCGTGTAGATCTCGATGCGATAACGAAACCCGAATAAGCGTTCGGTCCGGTTCCTTTCCCAAAGCAGCGGATCAAATGGCGACAAGAACGCCGCGGTTTCAAGCGATCGAGGGGTACGAGCCGTAACATTCAGATATGCTTTCTGGCGCCAGCCTTCGACTTTTACTTCCACGAGGTCGCCTGCTTCGGCCAGTTCTCGGATCCGGGGACGGGCATCGTTAATCTTGAGTCGGAAATAATCCGCCAGATCATTTTCGGTGGCAATCCCAAGGGCCTTCGAGGCGGTTACCACCAGTTCTCGCTGGGCGATCTCCCGATCTTGAATAGCGCCATTATAAAGCTCCGGAAAGACGCGTTCAGTTAGGTCATACACCCGCTCAAAATTCCGCCGGGTCCTGGTGGTAACTTGGCCGGACCAGAAGAGCCATTCCAACGCAATTTTGGAGTCGCTCCACTCCCACCAGCCGGCTTTCTTGGCCAATTGCTCTTCTCTTATCGCTTTTTCAACATCGCCGGCTCCGGCCGGGCCGTGTTGCCGGATCTGGTCCAGCACCTCTCGTATCAATTCCGCGTTTTCTTTCGAGAAATTGACCAAACCTCGGTAAACGCCGTGCCCCTGTTTGGCCTGCTCCATCCGCCAACGGAAACTGGGAAACAGGTTCACCGGAATCAGAGAAGCTGCGTGTCCCCAGTACTCGAAGAGCTGACGTTTCCGGTAGGCGAGCTCGTCCAGCCACTCAGTGGGATAAGGCCCAATTCTGGAAAAGGCTGGAAAATAGTGAGCTCGAACCAAAACATTTACCGAGTCGATCTGCACTAAACCAAGGCGCTGAATCGTTGATAGTAAATGTCGTTTGGTGGCTTTCGCCGGCTTCGGCTGTCCAAACCCTTGGGCCGCCAAGGCGATTCGCCGAGCTTCACCAAGTGAGAGCGCGAGGCCCATTCGCCGTTTAGGGGCTTTGGTGGAGGTCACCAAGAGAGCTGGTTCCAATAAGTGACCGTTCCGTTATGGTTCTTAACGAACCTCACCGAACCATCTTGTGAAATCACGATGGCGAGACACTTCGGATGTTGATCACAAAGCCGGTAGACCGCCCGATGGCGAGTGCCAACGTCGTCCAAAGATTCATTAGCCCAAATCGTGGCTTCAAGATCCATCGCCCGTCGCACGCTCGAAAGGCAAGGGGCTTCAGAGAGTAATTCCGCACCGAAGCCGACGATTTCATATTGCTTGGTCAATACTAAGGCTCCGTCGACCGCCATCAGGTCGCCTAAAAAGTGGGCGAACTCGAAAAAAGCCTCATCTAATTCACCCAGGTGCCGATCAGCAAAGCTTTGGTACTCGTTCCAGCCGATGTTTTGAACGTGGTTGGCGACGGCTAACTGGGTAAGGCGCAAAACGGCGGATCTGAGCAGGTTCCGGTACCGGGTCCGCAGCGGGCTTTTGGCCAGCAGATACTTGAAACGCATCGAACCACCTAGGGCAGTAAATTCGGCTTCATCCTCCGGCTCAATAAAAACCAGCGTACCGCCATGTTTGGCGTTTCTTACCACGCTGAGCGTCCGACGGCTGATATTCTGAGAAACCGCTCTAATGAAGTCGACTTCAACCCTGACAGATGGGTGATTGTCTTCCTGGCTGGCAAGCCAATGCTCCATTTCCTTGCGCACACCAGCGAACGAGTCCCGTAGCCAGTTAGACTGGAACAGGTCAAACGCATAAGCTTCCAGCTGCCCGCCGCTCAGCGCGGCGATCCGGCGATGACCGACAAAGACGGTTATGCGACCTGGACCCAGGGCATGAATCACTACTCGCGTCGGCAACGGGTAACCGGTGAAACGGCCGCCGTCGACACTATTGACCCATCTGGTGCCAGACAAAAGGATTCCCCAAATCTTGAGCTTCTCGTCTCCGTACGGCGTTACGCCGACCAAGGAACGAAAGAAATCCGCTGCCATGGAGATCCGCCTAACTTCCTGCTCGTTAAATGGCCTTGGCCGGTCGAAGGAGATTCCGCTTAAAGCAGTCGGCGGCTGATCGGCTTTTACGATGTCATCCGGATGGCCCAGTAATATACGAAAAGTGACCGGTCGCTGTTCTTCTCTCAGGAGACTAGCGTGATAGGCGACGTCCAGCAGCAATCGAAGCTGCCAATCGTTTGGCAGATACGTCAACAGATCAGCAGGCCAAGCTCGTTTGACCAGCTCGGTCAACTGGCCCGGATAAGAGTAGCCTAAATAACTATGCAGCCGATGGGTCATTCTCAGACATCGCGATCAAGCTGACAATAAATCGCGACCAGAGGCAGTTTGCAATTTTCGCGACGGAGGATTTTGCAGGGCGAGGCGATGACATGGTCAGCCCTGTCCCCTGGGAAAAAACGAGGCGGCCCTGAAAAGAGGGCCGCCTGGAAACCTAAACTCCTAAGATGAGAACCTGTTCAGTCGCCGCGCTTTTACAGTTTAGCCGCGATCATCTTCTCGAGTTTCACGATATCGGCTGAGAATTTACGGATACCTTCCGCTAATTTTTCAGTGGCCATCGGATCCTCGTTAAGCGCAAACCGGAATGTTTTTTCATCGAAACTGACCTTCTCAAGGTCGCTCGCCTTTGCGGTTTCCGGCGAGAGTTTTCGCGTAATTGGTGCATTCGAGCTGCTCAACTCAGCCAGGAGCTTCGGACTGATGGTGAGTAGATCGCTCCCCGCCAGTTCAATAATTTCTCCAGTGTTGCGGAAGCTGGCACCCATCACCTCGGTCTGATGCCCGTACTTCTTGTAGTAATTGTAGATCTTGGTTACAGAGATAACCCCCGGATCCTCGGCACCGTGATATTCTTTGCCAGTCGAGGCTTTGTACCAGTCGTAAATCCGGCCCACAAATGGCGAGATCAGCCGTACTCCAGCTTCGGCGCAAGCTACCGCCTGAGGGAATGAGAAGAGCAATGTAAGATTGCAATTGATCCCTTCCTTCTGGAGCTGTTCCGCCGCTTTAATCCCTTCCCAAGTGGAAGCGATCTTGATCAACACACGTTCGCGAGAAATCCCGTCCTTCTCGTAGAGACCGATCAGTTGCCGGGCTTTCTTGATCGAGCCTTCCGTATCAAAAGAAAGGCGCGCGTCCGTCTCAGTCGAGACCCGGCCCGGAACGATTTTTAGAATCTCTAACCCGAATGCGATCAGCAAATGGTCGATTACGTCTTCGATCTTCGCTGCACCTGATAACGGGGAAGACTTCAAATTGGTGATGACTTCGTCCAGTAGATGGGCGTATGCGGCCTCCGAAACCGCCGCGAAAATGAGACTCGGATTGGTCGTCGAGTCCTGTGGCTTGAATTGTCGAATGCTCTCGAAGTCGCCGGTGTCAGCTACGACTTTCGTGAACTGTTTGAGCTGATCAAGCTGTGAAAGCTTCTCAAGAGTTTCGGTGCTCATACACCACCACCCAACGCCTTTTGAGGGATGACTTCAACAACTTTTTGCGCGGCAATTTGGCGGTTTGGTCGGCTCCGTGGAGCGCCGCCTCGCTTGCGAGGCCGAAGCGGTCACAGTGCCTGGAGGGGAGCCGCTTTTGACCAATGCGAAACTGCCGGCAGAGCCATGGTAAAAATTATGACGTTACCCAACGTCGTTCTAGCAGGCGGCTCCCGCGAACATCTGCAGGCGTGAATTACCCGGACGGTATTAGATTGTTAGGACCACACGAAACACGCGATCGGGTTTGGCGAGATCAGGGGACGTTCGTGGGAGCCGCCTGCCAGCACGGCGCTCAGCCCGGCAAACGCTATCTTTTAAAAAACGTCTCTTTAACTCGGGACGGTCAAAAGCGGCTCCCCTCCAGTGCCCTATCGGGCACCTCCAACCGGTAAGGCGTGAATCGTCTCGTAATAAGCCTGCAGGGCCGCGTCATAGACGGTTTTGATCGGCACGCCGGCTTTCTCCGCTGCTTTGCGGCAATCCTCAAACTCGGGCGCCACTTGGATCACTTCGCCTCTCAGCATGCCGAGCTTGATCGCGAGAGCCCCGTACGGAGTGGTCACCGAGACGAAGGTCCGGTCGAGAGCGAAACGATCAACTTCCCGGTAACGCACTCCAAAGGTCGACGTGTGCCGAAGGATGATTTCTTGGACTTCTGCCAACTGATTGGGACGGCAAAGAGTGGTGAGCAAGATTCCTGGCCGGCTCTTTTTCATTTGGACAGGGGAGAAAAAGGCTTCCGCGGCGCCAGCGTCCCTTATTTTATCGATCGCTGCTCCGAGAAGTTCCGGGGTCATATCATCGATGGTTGCCTGCACTTCGATCAAGCGCTCAGGACCCGACGAGACGACTTTTTCCCCGAGGATTGCCCGGAGCACATTTGCGCGTTCGGGGAGATCTCGGCTACCGAGGCCGTAGCCGGTTTTAGTAGGCCGGATCGCCGGGAACGTGCCGACGGAGCTCTGAAACTCGGCGACCAGCGCGGCGCCGGTGGGCGTAATCAACTCAAAGGGCACCGCAATTTGAGAGAGAGGCAATCCGGCCAGAATTTCGATCGTTGCCGGACTGGGAATCGGATATTCGCCGTGAGCGCAATGGATGGAACCCTGCCCGTCGATCAGTTGAGAAAAATGGATCTCGGCGACACCTAAGCTCTCGATCCCGACGCAGGCCAGCACTACATCCACGATGGAATCGAGTGCCCCGACCTCATGGAAATGGACGTCGTCGATCGAACAGTCATGGACCTTCGCTTCGGCAATCGCCAGGCGGCGAAACACGCCCAGACTATGTTTCTTCGTAAAATCGGAAAGATCGCTCTCTTCGATCAATTGGACGATGTCCCGATAAGTCCGGTTAACGGTAGGGACGAGCTCCTGCTCGTCCGTCGTGCGCTCAGGAGACTGCTTGTCTGGGCTATTCGCATGATCATGATGATGGTGGTGATCCCCATGATCGTGTTCGTGCTGGTGATCATGACCCTCGTGATGCTCGTGTTCTGAGTGGACGTGGACTGCACCGGCGTGCACCCCGAATTTGACTCCCGCGATCCCTTTGCGCTGTTGGCGCTCGAAATGCAGATGATGGTCTTCGAGTGCGATCTTCGTCAGCTCCCATTCGAATACCGATGGTGCAACCCCGAGATCGGTCAGCGCGCCGACGAACATGTCGCCACTGATCCCGGAGAAGCAGTCCAGGTAGAGAATCCTCATTGGAGCCAATAGAATGACAAATCAGGGGCCGCAACCAAAACCGCGAAAGACACGAATAGGGACCGCGAATGGACAGGAATAACCCCAAGAACCCAAAAACCAACCGCAGATGGACGCAGATTTGCGCAGATGGATGCAGTCCCTTGGTTCGGCTCAGGGACTTTTGTCGATGTCAGGCGCTGCACCCTGAGATCGCCCACGAATTTCATCTCAATAGGAATAAACATCACCGGAAACCTCTGACTCGCAGTTCTTACAGGAACGGTCTCCGAAACCCATATTATCTGCGTGCATCTGCGTTAATCTGCGGTTGGTATTCAAGTCTTCGCGTCTATTCGCGTCCATCTGCGGTCCCATTCGTGTGCATTCGCGCTTAATTTTTCGCAACTTTTTGCTGGGTAGAGGGGTAAGAGGTATGAGGCTTTAGGCCTAGGATGGAAACCAACAAATCGCTCAACTTTGCAGACCTATGAGGACAGCTGTATTAGCCGCGCTCTCGATTGCAGTCTTAATGGCGACGGGGAAGATGGCCCCGGCGCAGCCCGTTACTATCGATGTTCCGATTCTTAATCAAACCGTGATCGCGTCTAATAATCAGACGCTTTCTATGAACGGAGATGGTAAACCCAGGGTGATTACCGGTGATAATAACAAGATCCAGATTCACGGGGATTGCTCGAGTCTGAAGGTCATCGGTAATAGCAACACCGTTGAAGTGGAGCGGGTGGGAGACATCCAGATGATCGGCGCCTCTAACCGGATATCTTATGTGCGCACGCTCAACGGCGATACCCCAACCATCGCGAATATCGGGCAGGATAATGAGGCCAAGCAAGTCGCTGGCCTGGATTCCACCAATGCGTCGACGCCGGCTCCGTCCGCCGAGGAGAGCGGCGATGTGCAGCTGGTTACGCTGACCAATGATAACCAGACGCGACCGATCAATAAGCCGCACGTCAGATTGGTCGGGAGTAATAACTCTCTCGTGTTTACTGGGGTTGCCCAGCAACTTGAAATCGATGGCTCAAACAACGACGTCGAAATCGATCAGGTCACCAAAGTCATATTCCACGGCTCGAATAACGACGTGACTTACAAGCAATCCCTTAGCTCCGGGGACGTTGTTTCGGAAGCACACGGTTCGAATAACGAGGTCGAGAAAGCGGAGTAGGAATTCAGGAGTTGCAGGAGTGCAGGAGTGCAGGAGTGCAGGAGTTCAGGAGTTCAGGAGTTCAGCATGGGCGAGATCGTGGAGAAAACCGCGCACCCCGATCGCTCCTCCCGAACTCCCGAACTCCTGAACTCCTGTACTCCTTACATCACTTCCTTCTTTTCTCCCGGCCGACGTTCGTTGTATAGAACGCCTAATGAAATTCGGCTCCTGGTTTAC
>JAFAHI010000701.1 GCA_019237325.1 Verrucomicrobiota bacterium
GCCAAAAGAGTCCCGAAAAGAGTATGAAAGAGTAACAACCAATCGAGTGGACCGCGCCAACCGAACAGAAAACCGATGAGCGCCGTGACCAGAACCATTGACGTCAATCGAGCCTTTATGAGCACCAAAATATCGTTAACCAAGCTGCTCGCCGGTACCTTTGGCGCAGGCTCGTTCAATGTCGGCAGGTGCGTCTGTTCCGAGAGTATACTCATACGGTTCCCAGCTCTATACTCTGGGACAGGCTGGAATGCGATAATACCTTGTGACTATAATGCAAAAGGCCGCTAAGGCTGACTGCAAGCAAGACGCCCAGCATCAGCGTCAATGCTCCGCAGAATACGTGAGCGGTCGCAACGTCAGCGGCCTTATTGCTTAATACCGTCCACGCACCCAGGCAAAATTGGACAAAGACCAACAGAATCCACACGCTGGCACATCGCCGGAAGAAGAGGGGCAAGAACCGATTACGCAGCAGCCTAACAGAGGTGAAAACGAGGCCGGCAACGATCAGCACGGCCCAAATCCGGTGAACATACTGCAGCAAAATCAGCCAAGCCGACGTGTAGGGCTGCGCAGCAGCGCCGCGCGCCTGATTAATCTTATCAATACTCGCAGAATCCAACGGCGGGAAAAGATGCCCGTAATTCAAGGGAAAATCGGGGATGGAGAGTCCGGCATGCGAATGACGCATAGAAGCTCCGAGGGCGAGCTGCAGGAACACCATGCCGGTTATCGCTATCACCCAACGGCGGCAAGACGTGAGAAGTGAGAGGTGAGAAGTGAGAGGTGATTTGTGGAGCGCTGCCTCGCTTGCGAGGCCGGCGGGATGGCGCGTCGAACGGTGATTGGTCGCTTCGTTTCTTACCGTTCCCGCCTGTTCCAAGCGCTCCCAAAAACGCGAGGTGACCAGCGCAATCGTCGCCATCAGAGCGAAAAAGCTTTGGGCCAGACAACCGTGAAAGAGACCGAGCACTGGGTTGTTCTCGGTCACCCGCAGACCGCCTAAAATCCCCTGAACCACCACAGCTGCGACCGCAATGACACCGAGCGTTTTAACCCAACGGCGCTCTTCAATGATGAAGAGTGCCACACAGAGAATCACCGTCAGTAGACCAACCGTGCTGGCGATCAGCCGATGGGTATGCTCGAAGAATACTCCCCCCACCCATCGGGATACCGGGAACAAAAACATGTTATAGCCAAACGTGTTCGGCCAGTCCGGAACAGCCATCCCGGCCTCGTGGCTAGTGACCAAACCTCCACTACAAATCAGGAGCGAAACGCTAGCCGCCGCCACCACAGCATACCAATGCAGTAGTCTTTTCGGAAGCGAATAGGCGGCCATCGTTCACTAATGCACCCTAGTGCACCGTAACCCGTGCGGTCTCCGGCGCCGGCTGATTTTGAGGCAGAAAATCTTGGTCCATGCCGGGAACGCTATACTCATAAGGGCCATTGTAAACAGTCGGAGTGACCGGAAAATTCCCGTGCCCGGGAGGCGACGGCAGCGTCCATTCCAAAGTGGTTGAATTCCAAGGATTTCTTGGCGCCTTCGGCCCCTTGAACATGCTGTAGATGAAATTCACGAAGAAGATGATCGTCGATAAGCCCAAGCCGAACGCGCTCAGACTGACAAAAATATTCAGCGGCTGCGAGCTCTTCAGGAAGTCATACAAATTTGGGTCCGCAATCCGGCGGGGCATCCCGTTCAACCCGAGGTTGTGCATCGGGAAGAAGGTCAGGTTGAAGAACATGAACGACAAAACGAAATGCACTTTGCCCCAGAACTCGTTCATCATGTGTCCGAACATTTTCGGGTACCAGAAATAGATGGCGCCGAATATTCCGAACAAGCTGCCACCAAACAGGACGTAGTGAATTTGGGCGACAATGAAATAAGTGTGGTGGATGAAAAGGTCGACCGGTGTGGAGGCCATGTAAATTCCACTCAGGCCGCCAATGACGAACATGGACACGAAGGCCAGCGCAAAGCACATGGCGGTCGTGAACCGGATCGAACCACCCCAGACTGTTCCCAGCCAGTTGAAGGTCTTAATCGCCGAAGGAACGGCGATCAACATGGTCGAGAACGAAAACGCTGATGATAACATCAGGTTCATACCGCTCACGAACATATGGTGTCCCCACACGATGAAGCCCAGCACACCGATCGCGGCCATCGCATAGACCATCGCTTTATAGCCGAAGATCGGTTTTCGCGAGAAAACAGCCAACATTTCCGAGACCAAGCCCATGGCCGGAAGAATCAAGATGTAAACCTCCGGATGGCCGAAGAACCAGAAGAGGTGTTGCCACATCAAAGGTTGGCCATAACGGTTTGCCTCAAAGAATGAAGTGCCAAAGTTGAGGTCGAAAAAAAGCATGGCTGCGGCCGCCGACAACACCGGAACCGCCAGCAGCAACAAAATCGCGGTGATGAAAAGGGCCCAGACCGGAAGCGGCAACCGGAACATTTTCATGCCGGGCGCGCGCATGTTAATGATCGTAGTGATGTAATTAACCGCACCGGCGATCGACGCTAGACCGTTAACAAAGATCCCGACACACCAGAGACTCTGTCCGGCTTGGCTACCGTTGTAGGCGCCGTTTGCCGACAACGGTGCATAAGAAGTCCATCCGGCAGCAGGAAACCCAGTCGGAACAAAGAAGCTGGAAAGCAAAATAATGCCGGATGCAAAGAACAGCCAAAACGATAAGGCGTTAAAGAAAGGGAACGCCATATCCGGGGCCCCGATTTTCAGTGGGATCAAGAAGTTTCCGAAGACGGCCACCAACAAGGGCATTACCACCAGAAAAACCATCACGGTAGCATGCATGGTAACAAGCCCATTGTATCCCTGTGGCTGAATCGCACCGGCGTCCGTAACTAACCATTTCGGTAGCAGAGTGCCGATTAACGGGATCGGGCTTCCGGAAAAAGCAAGTTGATAGCGGACCCCCATGGCTAGGAGGCCACCGATGCAGAGGAAGAACAAACTGGCGAAGAGATATTGGATCGCGATCGTCTTGTGATCTTCGGACCAGATATATTTATGGAAGAAGCTCAGCTCGTGGTGGTGAGCCGACGCCGCATGAGCCTCAGGTCCGCTATGCGCAATGGTTTGAGACATACTTACACTATTGATCTTTCGTTTCGGTTACACTCGTGAGTTTCGCTCCTGGCTGTGGTTGAACCGCTTTCGCTTTTTCTTGATACCACTTCTCGAAATCCGCCTCAGATACTACTTCAATGTCGGCCTTCATGTTGTAGTGACCAGAGCCACAGAGCTGGCTGCACGCGAGCTGGAACTTGCCAATTTTTGTGGGCGTGAACCACACCCAGTCAATCATCCGTCCCGGTACGATATCTTGATAAATTCTGAACTGAGGGATGTAAAAACCGTGGATCACATCTTTGGAATCCAATCGGATGTGGACGGGGCGATTAACCGGGATCTCCAGAACAGACGACGAGAAATTGTCCTTCGCGTCAGGATCGCTTGGATCATTGCCGAACATGTTGTCGTTGGAAACAAAGCTGGCCTCAGCCTTGCCGAGCTTGCCGTCTGCGCCGGGGTACTGAAAAGAAAAGCCGAACTGGTAAGCCGCAACTCCCACCTGAAGCGAATTTGCCGGCGGAGTTGAATGCAAGACATCCCACCAAAGGTGATTGCTGTATCCCCAAAGCCCGATGAAGATCGCCGTCGGAATCGCGGTCCAGATTATCTCCAGCCGATTATTCCCGTGGGTATAGGTAGCAGGGACACCCTTCCGGGCCCGGTACTTAACGATGAAGAAAATGTAAACGATCTGGGTGATAACAAAGACACCGCCAGTGAGAAAGAGAATGAAATAGATGAGCTGATCGATGTATACGCCCCCTTGGACGGCGTTTTCCGGCATCCACCAAAGATTCGAAGTCCGCGGATCGGCCCAGCAGGTTCCGAGTCCGGCTAAGAAAACTGCCAGGACCAAGCCGCACCGAGCAAAAGTTGATCGCCAGAAACTCATAGGGAGACGATGGGGATTCTAAAGTACGGTACGAAAATTTTGATCTTTGTCATCAGAGGCGAGGCTCCGGCAGAAGATTGGTGGGGCGAGGCTCCCGAACGGCCGCTAGGCTTTCCAGAAATCCTCGACGTGTGCTTCCTTTGCATCTGATCGAAGCCCAAAACCCGCCGAGCCGTTGGCCGAGCGTGTGCCAAGTCTGCAGACTCCCAAATTGCCCAAAA
>JAFAHI010000772.1 GCA_019237325.1 Verrucomicrobiota bacterium
AACCCCGGGCCCCAGCTCGGAGCACGCGGTCAGCATACAATGACTCATCATGCATCGAAATCACGAGTATGGCTAGGTCCGGACGCATCGCCTTAACGTCTTTGATCAATTCCAAGCCGCTCTTACCCGGGAGCGTGATGTCAATCAGCATGAGGTCAGGCTGGCTTACGGCCATCCGATCGAGCGCCTCCGCCGCATTTTCAGCTTCACCACAAACAAGTGTGTCGGGTTGATGGTTGATTAAGTGAGCGAGCCCAGCTCGAGTCATCGGATGGTCATCCACAATGAAAATCCGGGACTTTTGAGGTTTTTCGTTCTTTTTCATCCCAACCGAAGCCTGCAAGCGACTGTAGTGCCTTCGCCTTTGAGAGAGTCAATTCTTAGCATGGCTCCAATCATGTCGGCTCGGTACTCCATGATTCGTAGCCCCATCCCTTCTATCGCCCGTCCATCCTGACTAAAGCCAACGCCATCGTCTTTCACCGTCAATATCAATTCCCCATCTACTCTCTTCAGAATGATAAGAACGGTCTTTGCCTGGCCATGTTTGACCGCATTTCCGATAGCTTCCTGAGCAATTCTGTAGAGGTGGGTGGCAGAGGCGCGATTTTCCAGCAGGACAGCTTGTGGGCATTCAAAAGAGCAGCGGACTCGAAAAAGGTTGGTCGCGTTAATCGCTAAATTGTTGAGCGCAGCCATTAATCCGTTTGGTTCAATCTCTACGGGTGAAAGTCCCCGGGCCAGCGCGCGCGCCTGTTTTGTGGCGTTCCGGATCAGCTCGCCGATGCGGGCAGCCTCGGCTTGTGCATCCGACGTTTTGGAAAGCTGCTGTACCAAAACCGAATTTTGGAATTCGATCCCGGCAAGCTGCTGGCACAAACTGTCATGTAAATCTTGGCCAATGCGTTGCTGTTCGCGGCTGCTGGCTTTCAGTAACTCTTCCTCTAATACTCTCCGCTCGATGGCCGCTGCTAGAGCATCCGCGACCGATTGCAAAAAATGCACATCATCGCCAGTGAACGAGCGTTGACGCTTCGTATGCGCGCCCAAAATCCCGTAAGGCTTGCCTCGCCCATGGATGATCACACTAACGCCGCTACGGATGCCGTGTTCCAAAAAAAACGCTGGCGCCTTAAAGCGCGTCTCCGCTCTTAGATCTTCGACCACCACTGGTGAACTGGATAGTAACGTAAAGCCGCCGTGAGACCCGAGCCCGATCGGTAGGGATATCTTTCCTACGGACCCCTCTTTCCATCCGACACCCGCTCGCAACGAGAGAGCGTTCTCGGCCAATTCCAATATCTTGCAAAATTCGACATCAAGAACCTTGGTTACCAGCAATACGGCATCATCTAACACCGATGTCAGATCTCGCCCTTCGAGCGCGCGCCGGCTTAATTCCGCTACGGCGCTCTGCTGGCGAGCGCGATTTTCGAAAGCGGCCACTGCCGTCTGAGTAGCATAAGTGAGCTCCGCAGTACGTTCACGCACCCGCGCTTCCAGCTGTTGGTGTGATTTTCGCAACGCTTCCTCGACTTGCTTGTGCCCGGTGACATCCCGGACCGTAGCGATTATAACCCGACCTTCGTCGGTATCAGCCGGACTCAGCATGATATCGACCGGAAATTCAGAACCGTCCTTGCGCAGTGCATACAACTCCAGATTCATCCCCATTTCACGCAGTCGTGGCCCAGACATATAGTCCTTCCGATGTTCCACGTGGCGATCGCGAAATCGAGGAGGAATGAGAACTTCCATCCGTTTGCCAACCAATTCCCGACTCGTATACCCGAATAGCGCTTTGACCTGGTCATTCACGCGGGTGATCCGGCCGTTCTCATCAACGATAATGACTGCGTCGGGAGCGAAGCGGAAAATTGCCGTCAGCAGGTCCTTTGTCCGCTGTTTTTCGCCTACGCGATTCTCCCCGGTACCCACAGCCGATTTTGCCGTTCGCGCCGAAGCAACAGTCTTCTTATGCCGGGTCGACTGAACCGGCCTCTTCTTGGCAGGCTTCTGCGAACTCATGGACCGGGCCCTCCGTGAGCCCGATCGATCTTAACTCGAACAAACTGTTACAGAAAGGACGAAAACGATTCCTTGTAATACCGCCTCGGTCGGAGCCCGAACGCGCCGCCTTCCCTCGGTCGCCGGACGGGGCTGACTCGGTCTGAACTAGAGAAAGGGTAAGCACCTGCCAGAGGAGGTCGCATTCTACCTTTCACCTCTCAGTTTTCAGCTTTCACACTCCGTTCCTTACCACTCACTCTCCGATTCCATGACAACGACGATCGGGCACGGGGAGACAATCCTACCGCTCCCCAACGTTACAAGTTCCGGGTGCTGAAACCTCGTCGTAAGCGGCTCGGGTAACAATATCAGATCTGCTTTGCGCTTCACGGCCTCGTCGAATAACTCGGCCAAGGAGTGCGGCAATGTTTGGCTGATCGAGATGTCTCGGTACTCTCCTTTGACCTGCCACGATAAACAAAGGAGGTCAGCCAGCGCCGTTTCGGCAGACGGTTCGGTGCTCAATTGCCACCCCGACAGCATTCCTCCGTGCACCAGAGTGATCTGCGGTCCCCAGCGCTCGGCAATCTCCAATGCAACAACGAGCGCTGAATCGGGCTCAGCAGCCGGATCTACTACTAATAACAAGTTAGAAATCTGGCGCGGAACCAGGGCGAATAAATCTTGCGTATTCCGGATTCGAGCTATCGGAAGATTTGGGACTGGCGTCAACAATTTCGAGGCGTGCATAGAGTTCTCCACAGTCAGCAAAGCACTATCCTCACCCTTAGACTCAACCGATATTGTCCAAGATTAGCCCTAACTGATCACCGTTTGGCGTTCGGCGTTTGGCGTTTGGCGTTTGCCAGGGGATCAGCTCCGTAGGTGCGAAATCTTTATAGCTTATCGATAGCCGAATTACGGTTAGCTCCGTAGGAGCGACATCTAGTTTTCACCGAACAGGCCACCGAACAGGTGTCGGCCTCCGTCGAATGAGCAAAGCCTGTTGTTGTTGGAGACGTTTAAACGATTGACCGCAATGGCTGAGCCAACCCCATATGTGCCGCTCCTACGGAGCTATGCCGCTACTTGAACGGTTATGGCTATAAATATTTCGCTCCTACGAGCTGATCCCCTGGCGAACGCCAAACGCCGAGCGTCGAACGCGTTAAGCACAATTTGCGGTGTTCGCCTGCCAAGATATGGCGAGCGTTTCCGTCAGCTCCAGCGCTACTTTTACCAAATGAAAAAGATTGAAGCCGTCATTCCGCCATCAAGCTTGGCTATGATTCGGGCCGAACTGGTTAGACGCGGTGTCTGTGGAAATTTGACAGTGATGGAAGTCCGTCACGGCGACACGCACGGACCTTCCCATTCTACCGGCACGAATTCTGACGAGCCCCTAAAAGAGAAAATCAAAGTCGAATTGATCGTCCCGGATCGCCAAGTAGACAAAGCGGTTAATGTGATTTTGAGACATGCAATGACCGACGCTCCCGACCGGGATGGTCATGTGACGCTCTTGAATGTCGATGAACTCCTGCAAATCACCCAGCCAATGCAAGGGCCAACGTCAACGTGAGCCCAGGAAAGCGATGAGATATCTGTTATGCAGGATTCTCTCACGACACTCTCGAAAGCGGGTCGCGTACCCACTTTTCACCTCTCCATCATTCACCTCCTCACTCTTTGCCGGCTAGGTAAAATCCCTAGTCCCATCGAGCTAAACTCCTAGGCAGCGTTCACGCCTTGGACTACCTGTTCCGAGCATTTATCTGATTTTTGTCGCGGTTTCCGCCCAATTGTGGATCTCGTTCGGCTGCTTCACAATACATGACTATGAGACAGCAAAATTTGATCACAGTCGATCCGCTTGATTTGACCCTAAGCGGATTGGGCCTCACAGACAGGAGGATGTACGGGAGCTCGTCCCAACCCCATTAGATAGGAGAAGAGACATGAACTGCCCAGCCGATCTCGTTCAACGAATATCGAAGTCCGATATCTACAAAGACTACGAACGCGCTTTTAGCGACGCCACTCAACTCCCAGTAGCCCTCCGCCCCACCGAGATTTGGAGATTCGCTTTAGAAGGAAAGCGCTATCAGAATCCATTTTGTGCTCTCCTAGCAAAAACCAGCCGGACCTGTGCAGCCTGCCTGCAAGTGCAAAAGGAAATCCAAGACATGCCGGGATCGGGAGCGAAGACGGCTACCTGTTTTGCCGGTCTTTGCGATACGGCAGTCCCCGTCAAGGCTGGGGAGAAAGTCATCGGCTATCTGCAGACCGGACAGGTCGCGCTGCGAAAGCCAAATGAGGTTCAATTCAACCGGATTACGCAACAACTTCTCGACTGGGGGGTGAGCGTTGATCTAACTCAACTCAAAGACGCCTACTATCATTCCCGCACGCTAGCTCCCCAGCAGTACACTGCGATGGTAAAGCTCTTGGAAATCTTCGCGACTCATATTGCGACACTCGCGAATCAAATCGTGCTTCAAGAGGACGAGGCCGAATCTCCCATGATCCGGCGGGCCCGCGCTTATATTCTAGCGAATCAGGCTGACCCTATCGACCTCGACAAGGTGGCTCAAGCGATGCACGTGAGCACCTTCTATTTCTGCAAGATGTTCAAAAAGGCGACGGGCCTAACCTTCACCGATTATCTAAGCCGGGTGCGAGTGGAAAAGGCGAAAACGCTTCTGCTCAATCCTCATCTCAGAATTAGCGAAATCGCCTATGATGTTGGTTTTCAGTCTCTGACTCATTTCAATCGGATGTTTCGGAAAATAGTTGGCGAATCGCCAACGGCTTACCGCGAATCGAAGTCGGTGCGGCAACTATTGAACTAATGGTCTGCGCCAAGTGCCTTCCCAGCGGCCACGGGACGAGTCCGACCTCCATATCTCAGTAATACAGTGGTTAGTACTAAAGACGGACACCAGATGCCGAATCGATTTGGGCCCAGTTTTGGTAGACAAATCCCGGAGCGGTTGATTCGCTGCCTAAACGGCGGTGCAGTTCGGTACGAGATTTTACACGAGCCATCGGATGCGGCAGACTC
>JAFAHI010000146.1 GCA_019237325.1 Verrucomicrobiota bacterium
AGGAGTTCAGGAGTTCAGGAGTTCAGGAGTTCAGGAGTTCAGGAGTTCAGGAGTTCAGGAGTTCAGGAGTTCAGGAGTTCAGGAGTTCAGGAGTTCAGGAGTTCAGGAGTTCAGGAGTTCAGGAGTTCAGGATGGTACCGGCACAAAAATTGCAAGACGGAAAGGATATTTCTGCGAGGCGGGCAACGGAATAAGATAGCGGTTGGTTCATCCAGAACCAGGACCTTCGTTTCAGTTGAGAGCGCCTTGGCGACCCCAACCGCTTGCTGGAGAGACACCGGTAAGCGTCTCACGAGCTCACCGGGATCGATGGAGAAACCGAGATCGGTGAGGATTGCCTTTGCTCTCGCTCGGATCCCCGCCCAATCTACGATTTTGCCCAGGCGATCGAGGCTGATGTTCTCGGCGACGGTCAGATCCGGCGCTAAGACTATTTCTTGATAGATCACTCGAATCCCAAGAGCGTGGGCAGCATGCGGACTAACGATTTCCGCATCGTGCCCGCAAATGCGAATCAGTCCCTGGTCACCCACAGTGCGTAGTATTGCTACTCAAATCAATCCGGCAACCATTTTCTAGCAGAAAGCGCTTTCTTGGGTACCCAAAGCGCGGAGATCCACCTGCAACCCGGGGCACTAGCGGGTCACTCAGGCGAATTTTAGGGTCCGAGCGGGAGGATTTGTGCTTCTAATTTTTCTGTCTGGTGTCGATTATCTTGATAAATTCTGTTGTATTACTACCCAATACAGGCAATTCTGGGTTTCGTTCTCGCTGAACTACTTAACCCGCACTTTCCCGAGCAACGCCATGACTCTTTCCAATGGTTTGTCGCCCTTTTTGACCTTTGTAGACCCGGAGACACTGCAGATTCAGCCGAACACGAGCGGCTATAAGAAGTATTTCCGGGAGTTGAATGGAATTTATGCCGACGAGACGGCCTTTGGCCGTTTAGCAGAGACTTTTGGTAACGCGGTCGCTTATCGTGTGGATGAAGCGCGCTTCAGCGATCAGGCGAGCGATCTGATCACGGGTATGAGCGTGCTTGAGCCGGGCAAGGTCGGCCAAGAATTCTTTATGACGAGAGGACATCTCCACCAGCGAGCTGACCGGCCCGAAACGTATTACTGTTTGGCCGGGCACGGGATGCTATTGCTGGAAAGCCTGGCCGGGGAAATCAAAGCCATGGAGATGCGACCCGGGAGCCTCGTTTATGTGCCGCCTTTTTGGGTACACCGCAGCGTCAATGTCGGTGAGGCCGTTTTCGCGACACTTTTTTCTTATCCGGCGGATGCGGGGCAGGATTTCGAAATTGTGAGACAAGCCAAAGGCTTTCGACAGCTGGTTGTTTCTAATGGGAACGGTGGCTGGACTTTAGCTCCCAATCCACATTACCGTCCTCGGACGGCGGAGGAAATACAAGTTTATGTGGCTCGGACGCAGGGCTAGCAAATTAGGGGAGGGACCGCGTCCCCGCGGTCCGCTATTCTCGGAGTGCGCTGCAGACATGGATCAGGCGTTCCATTATATCCAACTGCAGACCCGGTCACGGCGCGCGGGGACGCGCGCCCTCCCTTGCTTTGGGCGATCGGTACCTGGAAGACCGAATCGATCCCTATAATAAAACATGGCTCAGACGTTTCTCAGCAATATCGCGGAGCACCGGTTGGTGCCGGTCATTGAGTTGGACTCGGCAACAGACGCACCTTTTTTGGCAGAAGCTTTGTTAAAGGGGGGCCTGCCGGTTATCGAGTTGACGTTCCGAACGAGCGCGGCGGCAGAATCGATTGCAGCGGTGAGAGAGCAGTTTCCGGAAATGTTCGTCGGCGCCGGAACGATCGTCTCACAGGAACAGTTTCAGCAAGCCGTTGATGCAGGGGCTCAATTTTTGATTTCACCCGGCTTCGATCCTCGGCTGACGGGAACTGCGCTGGAGAAGGGGGTTCCTTATTTGCCAGGCATCGCGACTGCTTCGGAACTCCAGGGTGCGTTGGCGCTGGGTATCACGGCCTGCAAATTCTTTCCGGCTGAAGAAATCGGGGGCGCCCGCCTTTTGAGGATATTAGCGGCTACCTTTCGAGCCTTCTCACCGGTGTTCGTGCCAACCGGCGGAATCAACTTGAACAACCTGGAGAGCTGGTTGCTGGAGCCGAGTGTGATCGCGGTAGGCGGATCCTGGCTGGCGGCAAAACAGTGGATCAAGGACAAAGATTGGGCGGCGGTACGGGAGTCGGTCGCCACCAGTGTGCGAATGGCGAAGGCGATTAGACCGGCATGAACATGGAGTTCGTTTCGACACCGGTTCCAACCATCCATTTTATCGGCATATCGACCAAGCAGTCGTCGATCATGCGCGTTTTCCCTGAATGGGCGAAAGAGCTTGGTCTGGGCGACGTCGCCATTAACGGAATTGATCTGGCCCTGCATGCTGCTCCTGACCAATATCAGCAGGTGGTGGCGCTTATTCGAGATGACGTCAATTCGAACGGAGCATTAGTTACCACCCACAAAATCGATTTGTTTCAGGCGGCACACCAACTTTTTGATGAACTGGATTGGTTTGCCGCCTCCATGCATGAAGTAAGCTCGATCTCCAAGCGGGCGGGCAAATTAATCGGCCAAGCTAAAGACCCGGTATCGGCCGGGCGTACATTGGCCGGGATGATTTCACCAAGATTCTGGACCGCCGAAGGAGGAGACGTTTTTTGCATGGGGTGCGGTGGCGCCGGAGTTGCCATCACCTGGTTCTTACTACTAGGGGATCATCGGTTAGCAAGACCCAAGCGGGTGATTGTTTCCGATGTATCGGCAGAGCGTCTGGCGCATCTTGAAAAGCTAGTCGACGCGACCGCATTGGAAATCGAGTTGGTGCGTGACGCCAAGGACAACGATCGGATTCTGGAAGGGTTGCCAGAGCGATCATTAGTAATCAATGCGACTGGCCTAGGGAAAGATCGGCCTGGCTCGCCGATTACGGATCACGGACGTTTTCCGCGGCGCGCGATCGTATGGGAACTGAACTACCGTGGCGCTCTCGACTTTTTCCATCAAGCCAATCGAGCCGCCACCGAGCGAGGACTAACTGTGCACGATGGTTGGGATTACTTTGTACATGGATGGAGCTGCGTGATTGCCGATGTTTTCCATGTGGACATCCCGAACGAACGGGTTTCTAAGTTAGCCGAGATTGCGGCGCTTGTGAGCGGAAGAAAGTGAAACGAGTTCTAGTTACCCCGCGGTCATTGACCCACGGTGATCATCCAGCCTTCGAACGTATGCGACAGGCCGGCTGGGAAATCGTTTTGGGCCCGAAAGGCCGGCTTCCGGAGGAAGAAGAGCTTTGCGATCTCGTGCAAGGTTGCGTGGGATGGATCGCCGGAGTTGAGCCCGTTACTCCGAAGGTGCTGGCTGCCGCCAAAGCGTTGCGGGTGATCAGCCGTAACGGGAGCGGGGTTGATAACATTCCACTGGCTGATGCCGCGCAGCGTGGGATCACAGTGCTTCGGGCAACCGGTGCGAATGCTCAAGGGGTTGCTGAGCTTACCTTGGGACTCGCTTTATTGGCGGCTCGCAGTATTCATTTAGCGGACCGCGGGCTCAAAGAAGGCATTTGGCGCCGCTCTATGGGCGCCGAGCTCAGCGGCCGCCGGGTGGCGGTAGTTGGGTATGGACGGATTGGTCAGGCCGTGGCCCGGCTCTTCGCTGCTTTTGGTTCAGTGGTGTCCGTGATTGAGCCTTTGGATGTTGCCACCGAACCGTTTGCCCGGGTGGATCTGGAGTCCGCTATCCGGGAGGTTGAACTAATCACTTTGCACTGCCCTCCAGCTCCCGATGGAAAACCGTTGTTGAGCAAGACTCTGCTCAGTCGCGCGCGGCCTGGTTTGACCTTGATCAACACTGCCCGGCGAACATTGATTGATGAAGAAGGACTGCTTCAGCAACTGGAAAGCGGGCGAATCGCCGCCTACTGTTCAGATGTGTTCGATCAGGCCGACGCGACTGCGGCAAAACTGATCGCCCATCCCCAGGTCATAGCCACGCCTCATCTCGGCGCATTCACGCGCGAAAGTGTTGATCGGGCTGCACTCGAAGCGGTTCAAAATCTTCTTACATTTTTCGAAGACGTTCCCACGTCTTCACGACCCTCGGAAGACGGTCCCTCGTCTTCATGACCCTCAGAAAATGCTGATCGTTGAGATGGTTCGTTTCGAAGGCTCGTTGGCGGCTAATCTGGGGAATGAACCGGCTGGCGTTGAGCTTTACTGGCTCGGGCAAGCAGGTTTTTTAGTTCGGTCGCCGGCGCTGAGTTTTGTGATCGACGCCTACCTCTCCGACCAATTAGCCGAAAAGTATCGTGGAGGCGTTTTTTCGCACGCCAGACTGATGGCGCCGCCGATAACTGTAGCTGAGCTGCCCAGTCTCGATTTTGTCTTCTGCACCCATCATCATGGGGACCATCTGGACGTTCCGACTATTAGAGAGGTTGCGCGCAAATTTTCGCATACCCGATTTGTTGTACCCGCAGCAAGCGAATCGGAGATAGGTAGCGCGGGTTTAAGGAAAGGGCGGATAGTTTGGGCGGAAGCAGACCGGGCAATCCAGCTGAGCGACACGTTGAAGGTGACACCCGTAAAGGCCGCGCATGAAGGCTTCGAGTACGATCAATTTGGCCGGGATCGGTTCTTAGGATATGTTTTCGAGGTGGAAGCGGGCTTAATCTATCACTCAGGTGATACAGTCCGCTATCCCGGATTGGTGGAAAGGATCATCCAATTCGGTCCACAGTTAGCTTTGTTACCGGTCAATGGACGTCGCTCCGAACTTCGAGAAAAGAAGATTCCAGGCAACTTTACGCTTGAAGAAGCAATACAATTCTGTTTGGACGGAAAAATTCCCACCTTAATTGCACATCACTTCGGGATGTTCGCGTTTAATACGATCGATCCCGAGCTGATCGGTCAAGCGGCTACGAAGATGCAGAACCAGCTCCAGCTCATAAAATCGGAGCTGGGGACACGTTACTTTCTAAAATGCAGCGCGCGAGGATCCGACTTCGCCGCGCGAAATAAGGAACAACCTCAAGACCATTAGCTACGCGGACGGGCAGCGCGCCCTCCCCGATAGAATTCCCCAGTGCCTAGACGACCGCGCCCCCCAATAGAAAAGGATCCGAATCGGAACCTACTCGAGATAATATCGACTTCTTTACAGGATCTGCGTCCTTCCGATCGTAAGGTTGCAGAACTTACGTTGGCTGCTCCCGAGTTTGTACTGAATGCGACCGTTGATCAGACGGCAAGGCGATCCGGGGTGAGCGAGCCAACCGTGATTCGGTTTTGCGAAGCGCTTGGTTTCGAGGGGTTTCAAGATTTCAAAGTCCGGCTCGCCCAAAGTGTCGCTTTAGGTATGCCGGCCACGCACTCAGTTATTTTACCGGCTGATCCCGTTGGCATCATCGCGGATAAGATCTTTGACTACAGCATGAACAGTCTGGATTGGGCGCGCAAAAAATTAGATAAAGACGAGCTGAACAAAGCGGTCGATCTACTATTGGCGGCTAACCGGATCGAGTTCTTTGGCTTTGGTGCATCCGGAATAGTTGCTTTAGACGCACA
Source organism: Verrucomicrobiota bacterium (assembly GCA_019237325.1). Taxonomy (GTDB): domain Bacteria; phylum Verrucomicrobiota; class Verrucomicrobiia; order Chthoniobacterales; family JAFAMB01; genus JAFAVN01. The sequence goes on from JAFAHI010000146.1 coordinate 5,613, forward strand.
ACAGAAGTTTCCATTGTTTGGGGTGCCGTGTATGGCGCATTGTGACTCACATCAACAGTTCATTGCTGCCTCGATGCTGAAGCCGGGCGACGTTGTGGTGGCTATCTCGAACACGGGTCAGACCAAAGGGGTGATTGAGGCGGCAAAGACGGCGCTGGCAAACGGCGCTGCCGTGATTGCCATCACCGGAAAAATCGGGCCTTTGGTAGAACATTGCACCGTGCCGCTGCTGGTGGAAACATTGGAAAACACCGATGTTTACACTCCTACCATTTCGCGGTTGGCGGCACTTACCTTGATCGACATTTTAGCAACCAGCGTGGTGACGCGCCGGGGTCAGGATCACAACTCCCGAGTATCGGAGATGAAACGGAACCTCGCCACCATGCGAGGCTCGCTTTGAGAGTTCACTGTTCACCGTTCGCGGTTCGCAGTTCACCGTTGCGGTTAGCGGGAGGGTGTTAGGGTGATGCTTCGGTTGATCACATCAAGGGCTTCGTAAACGCATGGGACCTACGGGACTTATATGACTTATGACCCAACAGGTAAGGCCTATCAGTCATACTAGTCCCATCCCTCCTTGGGCCCCTGACACCAACCGCGAACCGCGAACGGTGAACCGTGAACCGTGAACCGTGAACTGTGAACTATGAACTGTTAACTCAGTTTAGGCAGCCACTGTTCCTGGGCGGCGAGCATCTTGTCTACTAACTCATGAATTTGCGGCAGTGTGCAGACCGCTGAGGTCAAAGGGTCTAGCATGACGGCATGGTAGACGGCGTCTTTACTGCCGGTTAGGGCGGCTTCGACGATTAGCTCTTGAACGTTGATGTTGGTGCGATTGAGAGCTGCCAGTTGAGCGGGAAGAGGACCCACTCTTATTGGCTGGATTCCGTTACCGTCTACCAGACAGGGAACCTCGATACAACAACCCGCCGGAAGATTGTCGATCAAGTCGTCGTTGGGGACATTGCCATTAATCGTAATCGGCCGATTGGTCTCGATTGCTTCGATGATGCGCGCACCGTATTCGTGTGTGCGCGCCGAGCTCAACTCTTCCTGTAAAATGGACTGATACTCTTGTAGGAACTTTTGGACCCGGTCATGACAATGACGCAGATATCCGCCGGTGCGTCCAAATTCGAACCAATGGTTGATCTGGTCAGTAAACCGCGGGACGAGGTCATTGTTTACCATTTTCGCGGTCTTGCGAAAGTAAGGGACGTATTCGCTGGCGTGCCCACTGGATTCGGTAACGAAATAGCCAAAATGCTTTAGCAGATCAATTCGCACCGGCTCTTGTCCATAGATGGCGGAATCTTCGACAGCCGCAAAGATTTTTGGATAGAGATCTTCTTCTTTGGTCCGAAACTCGAGAAAGAAGGCTTGATGGTTGATACCGGCACAGAAGAAGATGACATCCGCATACGGTACTTTAATCCATTCGGCGAGTAGCTCGCTGGTGCCTTGAACACTGTGACAAAGTCCGACATGCGGAAGGCCGGTGCCCACTGAGATCGCCCAGCAGTTGGCTGCCATGGGATTAACATAGTTTAGAAGCAGCGCATCGGGAGCGTATTGATCAATCTCCGAGCAAATATCGATCAGCACCGGGATCGTTCGTAGGGCGCGAAATACCCCTCCTGGTCCTAGCGTATCGCCGACACATTGCTCGATGCCGTACTGTTGCGGAATTTCAATGTCGAGCTGATAGGCATCAAGACCGCCTTGCTGAAAGGTGGTAATGACATAGTCCGAATCTTCAATTGCTTCCTTGCGATCGAGTGTCGCTACCGCAGTGGCTTTAACACCGCGCCGATCGATAGTTGATTGGACGATTTGGCGTGACTGCTCCAGCCGCTGCGCGTCGATGTCCATGAGGACGATCGTGCTGTCGCTCAGCGCTGGGGTAAGAAGAATGTCATTAGTTAGGTTCCTGGTGAAGACGAGGCTTCCTGCTCCGATAAAGGTAATTTTAGGCATAAGTTAAAAAGTTGCGGCCGGTAGGGACGAGCTCCCGCTCGTCCGGACTCCGTGTCAGGGCAGAACCCACTGGAAAACAGAACCCGGACGAGCAGGAGCTCGTCCCTACCGAAATATTTGTCATTCTGTCATCTGTCATTTGTCATGCTGAACGAGCCTCAGGCGAGTTCAGCTTTTGACTGCTCCGGCAGTCAATCCCGCGACCAGGCGCCGTTGTACGATGGCGAAAAACACGACGGTCGGCACGATTGCGATGACCGTGCCGGCTGTGATCAATCCCCACTTTACTTGCAGGCTCTGCAGAAAGCTTTGTAACCCCAGCGGTAATGTCTGGGTCGAATTGCTCTGAGAGAGAATGGAGACAAACAGGTAGTCACCCCATGAGACTACGAAAGCAAAAAAGCCGGCTACGACCAGGCCGGGTAGAGCGATGGGATAGAGAATCCTGAAGAGGATGGCAAGGCGAGAACAACCGTCGATGGCGGCTGCCTGATCGAGCTCGCGGGGAATCGCGTTAAAGTAACCAGTCAACATCCAGAGCGCGAACGGCAAAGTGATGGAGGTGTGCGTAAGAATTAGACCGATGTGGGTATCAACCAAGGACAGGTTTGACATCAAAACGTAGAACGGTACCAGCACCAAAACGTAAGGGAAAAACTGAGGTAAGAGTGCAGTCAGCATCAGATAGGGTTTACCCTTCAATGGGAACCGGCTGAGACCGTACGCGCCTAAGCTGGCAAACAAGACCACCAGCAGCATGACGCTGGTAGCGATTAAGATGGAATTTCCGACAAGCTGCGGAAAGTTGTTCAGGTTGAAAGCTTCTAGGTAGTTAAGGCAAGTAAACTCGGAGAGTGCGGGCAAAATGCGGCCGGATTGGATAGAATCCGAGGTCCGAAAACTGCAGAGTAAAAGCCAGGCCATCGGACCGAGCAAAAACAGATAAAATAGGGCGAGCCCTAGATAAACGATAATTCGGTGAGTGAGTTTCATTGTGTCTCGTATCCTCCAATCACCCGCCGGCAGATCATCACGAGGATAACCAATACAACTAACATCACTACGCCACCGGCGCTGGCGTAACCCAGCGCATAACCACTCCAGGCTTGTTTGTAAATATAGGTGGGCAGAACCTCGGTGGCGTTTACCGGGCCGCCGCCGGTCGAGAGATAAACGAAATCGAAATTGTTAAAGGTGAAGGTGACATGCAGAACCACCATCACTAGGATGATGTAACGCAGGTTGGGCAACGTGACGAAAATGAAACGATGCCAGCGGGTGGCGCCGTCGATACGAGCGGCTTCGTAGAGATCTTGGGGAATGGCCTGCATCGCCGCCATGAAGGCGATCGCGTAAAAGGGGATGTTACGCCAAAGATGCATGATCAGGACGAGGAGAAAGGCAAAGTTCTCGTCCCCGAACCAATTCCTGGTCCATTGGCTCAGCCCAACCTTAGTTAACAGCAGATTAAAGAAGCCGTAGTTAGGCAGGGTGAAGAAGCGAAAGATAACCACTGCGGTAATAATCGGTAGCACCCAGCTTACCATCGCCAGACTCCGGAATATCTGGATTCCGGGCACCCGTTGGATCAGTAGATGGGCCAAGATTAAACCGAAGAGTACTTGTAGAAGGACCGCTGACGCCGTGAGCTCAATTGAATGAAGAAATGAAAGCCGAAAAATCGGATCGGCGAAAAGTTTAAAATAGTTAGCTAGGCCTACTAGATTAAAATGATTGGGATCCAGCAGCGATTGATCGGTGAACGAAGTGAAAATCCCGTAAACGGTTGGGTAAAGATTGAGACCGAGAATGATGGCGAGCGCGGGAAGTAACAACAGGTATCCGAAAGCCTCTTTCCAAAGCCGAACCAAGATCGGGGTGCGGTAATCCTTGGGAGCACCAGCCTTTGGTTGCTGGAAGGCGAGGTCCTTAGTGTCCATCGTTACTGGCATGATGTTGCGTAAGTCCGCGTTATGCTAGGGGAATTGCGTTTAGGCGAATGGGTGAGAATGCGAAACGGCGAAGGGGCGAAGCGGCGTGTAGGGAAGCGGCGTCCATTTTTTGGTGGGGCGAGGCTCCCGAACGACCTGGAACCTGGAACGAAGAGGTTGAACCGGGTTAAACCGCACGTGTGGTTCCGCCGATCGGTTTGCCGAGCCGTAGACCGGCGTGTTGCAGCCTCGGAGCAACCGTACGAAAATTGTCGCACTCTTGTGTGGAAGTTGTAAATGACATCACATCCCTGTTTTCCGACCACCGGTGCGATGGAAAGCGCTGGGGCACGGCTCGGCGGACGAAATGAACTAGCAGAACCTGTCCTCATCGAAGTCCTGAACCCTCCGCGAAGCTCCCTTGGCCGTTCGGGAGCCTCGCCCCACCAAAGGCGGACGTCCCATTCGCCCTTTGGTCCACGTGTTCGTTCCTACAATTGGTTATCGGTCGCGCGTTTTTCCAAGGTCATGTACAGCGCCTTACCGGCCTCGTCTGGTGTGCTGTTTTTGTAGATCACTTTTTGTATCGCCTCGGTGATGTCGTTGATTACATAACCCCAGTTAATCGCAGCTAACGCGACGCCGGTGCTCAGCTGGGAGCTGAAAGCTTGTTGCCACCAGTTGTTTTTAAACTCCGGCAGCTCAGCCACGTCTTTTCGTGGTGGATTAACGCCTTCCGTTTGATTGTCCAAAGCGACAAAATCTTTACTCGCCAAAACCTTGATCAGAGCCCAGGCGTCTTGTTTATCCTTACTGGCGGTATTGATCAGTAACGGTTTAACTTCCAGGTAAGTTGCTTGGGTTCCACCGGTCGGTAATGGCAGGGGTGCAACACCAGTCTCTTCTTCGAGAATCTTCTTCGCGGTGTCTCCGGTTAGCCGGTAGGAATAGAGCCAGGGTCCCATCGGTACCATGGCCGATTTTCCGGAGACGTAGTCGGTGTCAGTCGCCTGATAATCGTTACCGCGGGTGTTTTCATTAGCTCCGGACGGAGTACCCGCGAAAAAGACGTCTTGATATAGTTTTAGAACTTCCGCCAGTTTCTCCGGCGTGGTGTTCATCTCCCATTTCTTGGAAGACTCGTTGTATTTAAACGGATTCTCCCCGCCATTCACCTGGAAAAAGAAAGAGATGAATTCTTGAAAGGTGCGGACGCTGCCATTTTTGGTGGTTAATCCCAGACCGGCCACCCCGTCTTCTTTGGATGAGATCAGGGCGGCGTCTTTGACCAGGTCATCCCAGGTCTTCGGCGCCTCGATGCCATATTTCTGGAACAGATCCTTTCGATAAACCAATACCCGGACGTTGGTGTTGTAAGGTACACCGTACAGCTTGCCGTTAATGGTCAGGGCTTTGATCGTGCTGGGGATGAACTGATCTTTATCGGCCCATTTGTCGAACTCGCTGTCGATCGGAGCAATTAGTCCGGCTTTCTGATAAGCGATCATCCCTTCCAACACCGCTTCGATCACATCTGGTTTGCCCCGGCGCCCTTGTACGATCAGCTTCTGTTGGGCGTCCTGATAGATGGGGGGGCCGTAGTTGTTATCTAGGGTAACGCCGGGTAGCAGTTTGGGAAGATTTTCACTCACCCATTTGGTTAACGGTCCTTTGGCAGGGCCATCTTGAGACATCGGGACGAACCAGAGGTCAAGTTCTTTTGCGTGGCTGGTACCGACGAAAATAGAGGCGCTAAAAAGCGCTAAGAATCGGATGATTGGCAAACGTTTAGTCATGTTTTGGGGGCTGGTTAAGTCGGTGGGGTTTTTGAGATTCGGACGAAAAAAATCGCCGCGAATCGTTGCAGCTTGATTAAAACGTGGGGCTGCCGCAATAGTCGTTCCGGATCGATAATAGTCTATTTGTGAACAAACCATTATCCAACCGTTTGGCGGCAAAACTCAGCCCCTTACATGATAAGCGTGCCATCGGTTCATTGCTGTCGATGGACCCCGACGCGCCCAAACGTCGACACTCCGATACGCCCGCCCGCTCCCAGGATCTGCAGAATTTGTACGCGACGTTACGCGCAGTCCCGGCCTGCCCGGAGAAGGCGTCAACGTACGCAGGGAGCGTTTATTGCGGGTTAGAGACTCGGGTCGATCCCCTGGATTACTACTGGGATGGGCGAAAGCGGGGTGGTCATCCCAAATATCCCTATGTGATCTGGCAATATACTCTAAGCGGTTGGGGGAACCTGAGGAGCGAGCGAACGGTTCATCGGTTGGAACCAGGCAGCGCTTTCACGACGTTAGTCCCAAGCGACGATATATATTGGCTCCCGAAGATAGCGGCCGAATGGACTTTTTTCTGGTTCATAATTCATCACCCTTATGTGGTGGATAGGATCAAGAAGCGTCAAAAAATGGCGTCCCAAGTGTGGCCGATTCCGCCGGATAGTCCTTTGATCGGCCGGGCGGTGGATCTTTATGATTCAGTGCGAACCGGCGATTGTCAGGACGAATTCACCGAGGAGAGTCTCCTCTTTGCGTTCATGCTCGAATACGAGCGATTCGGTCATTCCTTGTTGCATCCGGCTGAAGCGCGAGAACGATTATTGAACGAACTTCGAATCGAGGTCCTGAACGGAATGCGAAACGGTGGACCGACGGTCGAACAACTCGCCGCCAAACGAAAATTGAGTCGCAGCGCGTTTTCTCATCGATTCCGTGATGTGACCGGTACAACGCCAGCCCGCTTCATTACCCACGTCAAATTAGGGGAGGTCACCCGGATGCTGGTGCAGACTGATCTCAAGCTTTCTGCAATCGCCGAACTGACAGGATTCGCCGACGCGACTCATCTAGGAAAAGTTTTTCGAAAACGCTACTCACTGACGCCCGATCGCTACCGGAACGCCATGCGCGTTAACTCGCCTTAGGCTCGTTGGGAGTTCAGGATTTCAGGAGTTCGAGGAGTTCAAGAGGGCCAGTCGAGCCGGTAAAAAAATAGCGGCATTCGATCGCGCGCCTAATCGATTAGTCGTTCCACGAATAGGACCTATGGGACCTATATGTCTTTACGCGGTCACGCGTCTCCTAGCTCCTAGATTTTAGCTCCTAGCTCCTCGCCCTCACCCGGTCCTTGAACTGCGCAAACTCCTCTATTTGCTATTCTCTTCCCATGCCACCGCCACGAACCTTAATCATCACTGGAGCCAGCCGCGGGATTGGCGCGGCCATCGCGTTGAAGGCCGCTTACTCCGAATATCAGATAGTCGTCAATTACGCTAAAGACCAAGAGGCTGCTGACCAAGTAGTTGAACAGATTCGTAAGTCGGGTGGAAACGCGATCCCGATTCGAGCCGATGTATCAGTCGAGTCCGAGGTCATCGCTCTCTTCCAAGAGGCGGAGAATCGTTTCGGTCCGATCCACGGGTTGGTCAACAATGCGGGCATCACGGGTGGTTTTGCTCGCGTCGATGAAACCACCCGTCCGATGCTGGAAAGACTTATGGCGGTCAATGTGATCGGCCCGATACTTTGTCTGCGTGAGGCCGTCAAAAGGATGTCGACACGGTACGGTCATTCCGGCGGATCCATCGTCAACATTTCTTCGCTAGCCGCTCGCACCGGAGGCGCCGGCGAATGGGTCCACTACGCAGCGACCAAAGGAGCCATTGATACTCTGACGATCGGACTAGCCAGGGAAGTGGCGAACGAAGGCATCAGAGTCAATGCAGTTTCTCCTGGCCTCGTCGAGACCGACCTTCATGCTGCCGCCGGCGCTCCCGACCGTCCCGCCCGGCTAAGTTCCACCATTCCCATGAAACGACCAGGCACCGCTGACGAAATCGCCGCGGGCGTTCTCTGGTTACTCTCTCCGGAAGCTTCCTATGTCACTGGAACAATCCTGGAAATCGGCGGCGGGCGGTAGAACTCGTCCGGCAGCCGCCTGGCAGCCGCCGGACTCGTTAGGAGTTCAGAAGTGCATCAGTTCAAGGAGGGGACTTAGCGTGGCATGCGCGACTCGAAACCGGTGCGGGAAAGATTAAGGAATACTGTCGCCAAGCCGCTTCTTTCTTCGAGCGGGCCGCCTCCTCCTAGCTCCTAGATTCTAGCTCCTAGCTCCTCCCCCAATGGGCCCTTGAACTCCTCGGACTCCTCTGGTTTGGTTGGGTGGAGAATGAAGCGCATTATCGGCTACACTTTAGCAGCTCTGCTTGTGGGGTTGGACTTAGTGGTCGGTAGTTTCTTATTGAGCTCAGGCAAAGCGCAGGTTCCTAGTGATGACGCGGCCGCTTGGCTGCGCGTGTTTACCCGGGTATTTGAGCTTGTAAAACAGGATTACGTTGATCCTAAGAAGGCGACCTCCTCGCGGTTAGTGCACGGCTCGCTGCGGGAGATGTTGTCCAAGCTTGATCCACATAGCGCTTATCTCGAGGCGGAAGACTATCAGGATTTCCAAGAGGAAAATCGAGGAGAAGTGACCGGTATCGGTATTGTGGTTGCCGATATTAATAGTCAGCTAACGGTAGTATCCGCGGTTGAGGAGGCGCCCGCTGCCAAGGCGGGTATTGTTCCTGGAGATCAGATCGTCGCAATCGAAGGGGTTAACGTTGAGCACAAACGGGTAGAAGATATCGGTCCACTTTTGCGGGGGGCTAAAGGCAGTACCGTCCACCTCAAAATTTACCGGCCTTCGACTAAAAACGTCAGCGATATTCAAGTCACGCGCCAAATCTACCGGGTGACCAGTGTCCGAGATGCGCATCTCCTGGATGGCGGCGAAGCGGGTAAGTTCAAGATAGGGTACCTCCGGATCACAGAATTCGATCAGCCGACCCCCTCCGAACTCGGGGCTCAGGTGGACGATCTTTTGGGCAAGGGGATGCAGGCTTTGATATTGGACCTCCGATTTAATCCAGGGGGGTTAGTCCAGAGCGCGATCGATACGTGTGGGATATTTCTGCCTCCCAAGACAATGGTGGTCTACACCGAAGGACGCGATGCAGGGTCGCATCAGGAATTCTTTACCGATGCAGAGGCCAAACCCCGCCAGGGTTTTCCGCTCGTGATCCTGGTCAACAATGAAAGCGCCAGCGCTTCGGAAATCGTTGCCGGAGCCATGAAAGATTTGCATCGTGCGATCATTGTCGGCCAAACGACGTTCGGGAAAGGTCTTGTGCAGGCCCAATTCGAGCTCCCGGACGGGTCCGGCATGCGATTAACCGTGGCCAGATATTTCACGCCGAATCACGAAACGATTCAGGAGAAAGGTGTGCAACCCGACATTGTCAGTCTGATGAACCGGGATGAAGACCGAGCATTGTTGCTTAGGCAAAGAGGCAGTTTTCTTAATCCGGCGGAGGAAGAGCTGGTCGCGCACCAGAAAGACGAGCAATTGGACCGAGCCGTCGACGCGCTAAAGGGGTTGCTCATCTACGAAGGATGAGGAGTTAGGAGTTAGGAGCTAGAATCTAGGAGCTAGAAGGATACATCGCAGGGCGATAACCAATCGTCCTCGTCCTCGATATGGTGGCACGTCATTGCCGCGTGCGACAGCCCACCGCCTGGAGGGGAGCCGCTTTGGCGCATGTCCCCCACCGCCCTCGCAACACTCGCCACAACGCTGATGCCGCTGAAAACTATGAAAACAGGCGGCTCCCGGAAATGTTTCGACGCGATGTATTCACCCAAGGCTTTCAGTTCCTTCAGATGCGGCCCATAGAGCTGCACCGCGCTGGGTAGTTAGCGGGAGCCGCCTGCTCTCACATTGTGAGGTTTGACGACGCCCCAGTACGAATAGAGCAGGTCAGGACGTCACGCGCCAAAGCGGCTCCCCTCCAGGCGGTGGGAGAAACACACGTCGTCAACACTCTAACCCTTCAAGGACGAGTACGAGGACGAATTTTCGCTTACCACTCGTCCTCCTAACTCCTAGATTCTAGCTCCTGCCTCTACGGTACCAAGCTCACCTTGACCGATTGGCTCTTATCGGACGCGAGATTGAAGGCGTCGAGCGCGGACTTGAGCGGCATGCGGTGGGTGATCAATGGCTGCACATTGATCCGGCCTTTTTCCAAGAGGCGCACGGCCTGCGTGTACTCCTGATAAAATCGAAATGTGCCGACTACTTCGAGTTCCTTCGCGAGGATCCGGCCAAAAGGGAGCTGCGCGCTGGAGAGCATCCCAATCTGTACCATGCGGCCGCCCGGTCCGAGTGATTCCAGACAATTGATCATGGCTGGGACTGCGCCCGAAGCTTCCAGCGCGATGTCAAATTCACCCCGCTCACTCACCGCTTGTTTAAGCGCATCGGGGTTTTCCACTACGTTTAGTGCATAGTCCATATCCAATTCCGATGCTAGCTTTAGGGGCGAGGCGAACCGGTCCGTGATGGTGATCTCCAGGGCTCCGGCGAAACGGGCTACGAGGCCGGCTAGGAGCCCGATTGGTCCGGCTCCGGTGACCAGGACCCTCTTAGAATTAAGGTTGCCGGCTTGGTTGACTGCGTGCAACACCACTGCCAGCGGTTCGGCGCAAGTGACCTCAGGAAATGAGATCTCGGTCTCAAGACGGACACATTGCGTCTCTGCCGCTACGAAAAATTCAGCAAAACCGCCCTGCATATGGGGGTATTTGGACGCGCTGCCGAAGAAATAGACGTTCTTGCAAAGGTTACCGCGCCCAGCTCGACATTGGTCGCAGACGCCACAGTAACGCGCCGGATTCACCGCAACTCGATCGCCGGCTTTCAGGGAAGTCACATCGGCTCCGCGCTTTACGATTTCGCCGGCAACTTCGTGACCGAGGATCATTGGTTCCTTGATCTTAAAATCGGCCACGCCGCCCTCGTGAAAGTAGTGGAGATCGGACCCGCAAATACCACCCGCCCCTAAATGAATCAATACTTCATTAGGACCCGGTTCCGGGACATCTCTGTTTTCTAGGCGAAGATCGTGTGCACCATGGATGACGCAGGAAAGCATATGGACGAACAGTTAAAAGTTATAGGTTTTAGATTGTAGGTTCTAGGCCGTTGCCTTCGCTCTGAGCCTCGGCCAGACGCGTAGCCGACCCAAACGTTCCGCGGGTTTGCCAGCCCGACCTCAAACGTACAACGTAAAACTTATAACCTAAAACTGCATTCCCATCGTGACTCTTTTCGATCTTTCCCACCGTCGTATCCTCGTTACCGGATCCAATGCTGGACTTGGCTTTGCTATCGCTCGCGGTCTGTCCCAGCATGGCGCTGAAGTGATCCTGAATGGCCGTAACTCGGAAAAACTCCGATCTGCTGCTGATCTCCTTCGGAAAGAAGGACACATGGTGGAAGAAGCGCGGTTTGATATCACCAACGAAGCCGAGGTGCGGACTGGAGTTGCAGAACTTTCATCGAAGAGTCCAATCGATGTGTTGATCAACAACGCCGGAATCCAGCGGCGAGTGCGATTGGACGAGATATCACTCGAGACTTGGTCTGAAGTCATTCAAACGAATTTGACCAGCGCGATGCTGGTTTCTCGCGAGGTGGTGAAGGACATGATCACGCGACAGCGTGGAAAGATTATCAATATCTGTTCGGTGATGAGTGATTTCGCGCGCACGACCACCGGACCCTACACGGCCGCGAAAGGCGGTCTTAAGATGCTCACCAAGGTGATGTGCGCGGATTGGGCACAGTTCAATATCCAGATCAATGCGATTGGGCCCGGGTATTTCATCACTGAAATGACTCAGGTGCTGGCGGATAACCCGGAGTTTGATGCGTGGGTCAAACAACGGACACCCGCTAAACGTTGGGGAGTACCGGCTGAACTGGTCGGGGCGGCGGTTTTCCTTAGCAGTGATGCTTCTTCGTTCTTGAACGGACAGATTCTTTATGTCGACGGAGGTATGACCGCGGTGATTTAAGACACAGAAAATCTCACGCAAAGACGCAAAGGTTCGAATCAAAACCTGACCTGCAAGGTCCGAACCTTTGCGCCTTTGCGTCTTTGCGTGAGATTTTTCTGTCTTTGGTTGCGGGCTTAATGGGCTTTCACGACGCGCCATCCTGGTTCCAGGGCAAAATGATAACTAACCAGCGATTTCGTGTAGGTGTCCGTCTCTGCTTCTTTGCTGGTTGCGGGAAAGATGGTGGCCTGAAAATTCTCTAAGGCTGCTCGGTCACGCCAAAAAGATGCGGCTAAAAATCGGTCGTGATTGCCGTCTACCCGGCAGACCAGCGCACCTAACATTCCCTCTGCGGATCCCAAAGCGGGGTTCCAGATCTCCAGTTGCCGGGCCACAAAAATCGGTGAGCTATTTGGCTGCAAGGTGACGTCGCTAACTCGCAAGCACGCTGCTGACCCTGCCAAAAGCTGGGGGTCTGGTTGGTTGATATGCATGATCACACCGGCGACCGTGATATCAATGCGTTCGCAAATCTCTTTTTGTTGTAGTGCTATTTCGGCGTGGCCGGTTTCCATGAATTGGCGATAAGCGCCAAAACTGCGCCACAATCCCAAGATGCCGGCTTTTGCTGGAAATGCGTCAACCCATCCGCCGACTTGAGCGATAAACCCGTCGTGCTCTGCGAGGTCCGACCATCGCTTTTGAGCCTCATCAAATGCCGCCCGGTTCGAGGCGTCCACCGCGATCCACTTTGCCAGCATGACTTTTCAATTTCCGATGAGATCCGGCGCCAAGCAATGAGGTATTAGTAAGTTAACGCCCAAGATCCTAAGGGAACTACAGAAGAATGATTTTACGGCAAGGCCGCAAAGGCCACAAAGAAGGATTTTTCTGCCCGCATCTTTGCGATCTTTGTGGCCTTGTTGTGAATGATTTTCCGTCTTTCCGCCTCCGTGTGAGATAATTGGCTCCAATGCGCGTGTTAATTATCGGCGGGACCCGATTTATTGGATGGCATATCGCGTCCGGGTTAATCCGGGCGGGGCATAGTGTCTGTGTGTTTCACAGAGGCTCAACGCGGCTGGAAGGGTTGGATGGAGTGTCCGAGATCCTCGGTGAAAAAGAAAATCTGTCCTCTTACCGAGATCGGTTCCGAGATTTACATCCCGGGGTGGTTATCGATTGCATCGGTTATACAGAAACCGACGGACGAAAGCTCATTGAGACTTTTGCCGGCTGGATTCCGCGCCTCATATTTTTGAGCAGTTGCGACGTTTATCGCGCGCACGCGGTCTTGCACCGAGCGACCGATGATCCAGTGCAAGCCACGCCGTTGACCGAGGATTCGCCGTTGCGCACGAATGTTTATCCTTATCGAAAGTACGCCTCCGGACCAGAGGACTGGCGGTATGATTACGATAAAATTCCAGTCGAAAGAATGCTGCTAGCTCAATCCGGATTAGACACAACGGTGTTCAGGTTGCCGGCAGTTCATGGTCCGCGGGATTATCAGCTACGAGTATGGGAGCATCTGAGAAAAATGGAGGCGGGGCGAAAAGTGATCTTGTTGTCCGAGACTTTCAGCAAATGGTTGTGGGGGCGGGGATACGTGGGAAATATCGCGGCGGCGATCTGTCATTTCCTCAGTAAAGAAACGGTGTCCTCGGCCGTATTTAATCTTAGCGATCCGGTTGCCCTTTCGCAGAAGGAATGGGTCGAGCAGATTGCGGCGATTGCTGGTTGGACGGGAGAGATCCTGATTGTTCCCGACGAATTTTTGCCAGATCCGCTAAGGGGGCCATACAACTTCGCTCAAAACTGGACAATCGACGCGAGCCGTTTTCGGACCGCCACGGGATTTACCGAGGCCTTTACGCTCGAACAATCGATCACGAAGACGATCGCCTCGAATCGAGCCAATCCACCAACAGTTTCCGTCGAACAAGCGGAACGCTGGCGCGAAGACGACGAGGCGGAGGAGCGGTGGCTGGCGGGGAGGTAGGGGGGTGCTCCGGTGTTCCCGGCCGGCGACCCCCGGAGGGTTTCCTAAGTGCTGCCGTATGCTCGATTACAACACGAAGTTTGATCGGCGAGATTCAACGAAGATCTTGGACGAGGATGAGATCCGTGAGCTGGTCCGTTCGCATCTCGGCTCGCGCATCGAGTCTGTCTCGATGCTTACTGGGGGTTTTGTTAATTCCAACTACCGCCTGGTGCTCCCAGATCGTTCACTGGTTTTGAGGATCGCCGCTAGACCCGGTGAATTAAAGAAAGAGCTAAGAGTTCTGAAACAGGTTCAGGACGCTGTTCCGGTTCCGGCGGTCGTCGCTGAAGATTTTTCCGGGCCACGTCCGTTCGCTTTGCTTGAATTCATTGAGGGCAGGCTGTGTTCCGATAGTCTTGGCTCACTCGATGGCGCAGATCTGACTCGAGTTGCCTTTGAGGCGGGAATCTCACTTCAAGCCATCCATTCATTCGATTTAGGGAAGGCGGGATTCTTTGATGAAAATTTCGTGTTCGATCCGGCCTTTGAGAATTTCGGCGGCGGTCTTTACGAATACATCTGTTCGAATCTCGCTTCCGGCCGGGTTCGGGAACGCCTTGGGGAAACTCTGGCTGCGTGCGCGTTGGAGCACGTGCAGAGCAACCGAGACGAATACTGGTCAGTTCCCAATTCCACACGCCTTATTCATTGTGACTACAACCTGAAAAACATTCTGATCAGGAAAGCCGGCGCAGTTTGGAAAGTGGCCGGAGTCTTGGATTGGGAGTTCGCCATGGCCGGTTCGCCTTTGGTCGACATCGGAAATTTTTTGCGGTTCGAGGATGAATTACCAGAGGGATTTAGCAGGTCCTTTATGAAGGGTTATGTCTCGAACTCGACCGGTTTGCCTGGCAATTGGAGGGAAGTTGCTAGGCTTCTCGACCTGGCCGCGATGGTGAGTTTTTTGGACGGCGAGGAAGAAACTCCCCAGACCTTTGGCACGGCGATCTCGGTGATCGCAAAGACGGCCGGCGTAGCGCCGAGCGACGGGCCCGAAATTACTGATTACTGAATCACTGATTACTGATTACTTTCCCGGCCATGGATCTCATTTTCAGGCGCGCAAACCTTCCTGACGGGCGTACGAATATTGATGTAGGTGTTGAGGGGAAAACAATTGCCGCAGTCGCCAAGAATCTGCCGGCTACCGCCGCGGTCGAGGTGGACGCGAAAGGTAAATTGCTGTCCCCCCCTTTTGTAGACTCTCATTTTCATCTGGATGCGGCGCTCTCCCTTGGTCTGCCGCGACTGAATCGTTCGGGAACACTTCTCGAAGGGATCGCACTTTGGGGCGAACTGAAGCCTCAGCTGACCCATGAAGCCGTGGCCGCTAGGGCATTGGCTTATTGTGATATGGCCGTGACGCAGGGATTACTGGCCATTCGTAGTCATGTCGATGTTTGTGATGATCGGCTTTTGGCAGTTGAAGCCCTGCTCCAAGTAAAGAAGGAGGTGGCGGATTATCTGGACCTACAATTAGTCGCGTTTCCGCAGGACGGTTTATATCGGTTTCCCAACGCGGAGAAAAATCTTCTGCGGGCTTTGGACCTGGGGGTCGATGTCGTCGGTGGGATCCCGCATTTCGAACGCACCATGGTTGACGGCGCAGCCTCGGTAAAGCGTCTCTGCGAGATCGCCGCCGAACGGGGACTACTGGTCGACATGCATTGCGACGAATCGGATGATCCGCAGTCGCGCCATATTGAAACTCTCGCTGCTGAGACTAAACGGCTCGGATTACACAATCGAGTAACTGGCTCTCACCTGACCTCCATGCATTCCATGGACAACTACTACGTCTCGAAGCTGATCCCGTTGATAGTAGATTCCGGTGTCGCTGCGGTGGCGAATCCCTTAATTAACGTCACCCTCCAGGGACGACATGACACCTATCCAAAACGACGTGGATTAACCCGCGTCCCGGAATTAATGATGGCAGGTGTTCCAGTCGCTTTCGGTCACGATTGCGTGATGGATCCTTGGTACTCCTTCGGCTCGGGCGACATGCTGGAGGTCGCGCACATGGGAGTGCATGTCTGTCAGATGACATCGCTGGCGGCGATTCAAACTTGCTATGACGCCGTGACGGTTAATGCCGCTCAGATCTTGCACCTGGACAAATATGGGATCGCCGAAGGTAATTGGGCAGACTTGGTTTTATTGCAGGCTGCCGATCCTTTTGAAGCGATCCGTTTAAAAGCGACGCGGCTAATGGTTGTACGGCGGGGAAAAATTATAGCACGAAGTGCCGAGAGAACCGCTGAGCTGGATCTACCCGGCCGCCCGGGCAACGTATCGCTGAACTTCGTGCCAGGTTCGGTAACGGGATAGCATTACGCGTTCGGCGTTCGACGGTTGGCGTTCGGCGTGTAGGCCGATGCGGCGACACGGTGAAATACAGGCTTATTCAAACCGAGGGAGATAATTAGCTCCGTAGGAGCGAAATCTTTATAGCAACCGCAATCTACCGCAATCTAATACGCGATCAGCTCCGTTAGGAGCGACATCGAAAGGCGTTTCTCGCGGCTAGCCAACGCTTCCAAATGAGATGTCGCTCCTACGGAGCTGTGCGCGTTTTTTTCGCCACGAGCTATAAATATTTGACTCCTACGGAGCCGTTTTTTCGATTGGGCTATCGCCGCCCTCGCTAGTTTCATGCCCGCGCTTCGGAATCGCCGACCCGTCGACGCGCCGAACGCCAAACGCCAAACGCTACCCCTTCCGAACATGCGGCACGTGCATGTTCTTAAAAATACAAGGGTAATGCGGAACATGAAATAGCTTGGCCGTGAGGACGTGCCGGGCAGGTTGCATTAGATAGAAAACTGCTACCGCACCGAGTCCACCCAAGGGTGGAGCTACCCAATAAAGCCATTGGGAGTTCCAAAACCGCTCAACGAACGAAGGGCCAAAGCTTCGGGCCGGATTTAGGCTGGTCCCAGAGATCGGGGCGCCAAGCCATACCTCGGTGGCTACCAATAACCAAGTCATTAGCGGCGTCCAACGCATCAGCCATTTTTCGCTGAGAAAAATAAAGATGGCGAACACCAGAGCGAATGTCATTACGACTTCGGCCAGAAAAACAAACCAGATGGGGTACCCCTGACCGGGCGCGGTTATGCCGTAATTAATATTTGCTGCGTGAGCTCCCCAACTGCCGACAAGTAGCCAGGCCCCGACGAGTCCGCCAAGAAATTGGCCGATGATATAGCCCGCGAAGTCTTCTCCGTGCATCTTTCCGCG
This sequence comes from Verrucomicrobiota bacterium, assembly GCA_019237325.1. Lineage (GTDB taxonomy): Bacteria > Verrucomicrobiota > Verrucomicrobiia > Chthoniobacterales > JAFAMB01 > JAFAVN01. The sequence goes on from JAFAHI010000146.1 coordinate 22,712, forward strand.
TGCAAAAAAGGCGAGAGACACAGAGGGATTGATATGAGCGCCACTCAGTTTACCCAGAGGCGAAATTGCGAATAACGAACCGCTACCCGCGAAGACGAGGCCGGTAAGCAGCAACCGTAAGCTGGGCGAAGGAACCAGATGAGCCATCGGAAAATCCGGGCTGAAATTGATAACCCCGGCACTGAGTCCTACAAAAAGGTTGAACCCGGTCCCGCAGGCTTCGGCTGCGTATTCGGACCAGTTGAGGGTGATCGCGCGCCGTTTATCCATAGTGGCAGAGGTGAGAGGTGGCACAAAAGTAAGCAGTGAGCGGTAAGCAGTAAGCAGTAAGCAGTAAGCAGTAGGCAGTAAGCAGTAAGCAGTAAGCAGTAAGCAGTAAGCGGTCGGTAGGGATGAGCTCCCGCTTATCCGTGGTGAATACGTCTGGTGGCAAGCGCGTTCCATTTGCCCACTAAACGTCGCAGTCCTGGGTCGAGGTCCCAATCGTGTAAGTCACCGAAGGTAAACCACCGCAGTTCCTTGCTCTCAGGGCTGGTTTTGGTCTCGGCAGCCTCGGGTGCGATGAGTACATAACGCACGTCGTAATGGAAATGGACCGGTTCATGTCCATGGGCTGGGATCTCGTGGATATCGAGATCGAAAGGACGAACCGAGGCGACTACTAACCCGTCGATTCCTGATTCCTCGAGTGCTTCGCGGCGCGCAACCGAAAGCACGTTCTCCTCTCCATCACAATGGCCCCCAAACTGCAGCCAACGGTCGAGTTTGCGATGATGATGGAGTAAGACCTTGCTTCCTTCGGCGCTGACTACCAGAGCGCTACCGGTAAAATGAGCCGGGAATGCCTCTCTGCGAAAACAGTCTGAGCGTGTATCAAGTAACTCCAGCATTCGCTGGCGACAGGATTCCTCTTCCGGACGACTAGAAAGGTCGAGAGTCTGTAATGTGTTCCTTAACTCAGTACGATCTGTCCCCATGTTGCTATTGCTATTAGCACAACGAGGCGAATCGGCGAGCGTGTCCGCGTTCGCGTTTGGCGTTTGGCGTGTGGGCGATTGGCGGCTGAACCAAACGGAGCGGCTGATTAGCTCCGTAGGAGCGAAATCTTTATAGCTACCGCAGCGTAGTACGCGATCCGCTCCGTTAGGAGCGACATCGGAGGGTGTTTCTCGCGGCTAGCCAGCGCTTCCAAATGAGATGTCGCTCCTACGGAGCTACGCTCGTTTTTTGCTCCATGAGCTATAAATATGTGACTCCTACGGAGCCGCTTTTACAATTCGGCTAAAGGCGACCGGGTCAGTTTCATGCCCGCACTTCGGAATCGCCGACGCGCCACACATCGCATACCGCGCCAAACGCCAAACACCGAACGCCAAGCGCCAAACGCCAAACGCGCACCGGGAATAATTCGTGCGCATCAGCGTTCTTACGAGTAGAACTACGATCGGTCTTATGAGCAGAAATTTTTATCTCACTCTCAGCATTGCGGTTGCCGGAATCCTTTGGTTGGCGGGACCTCTGCAACAAGCACGGGCGGCCACAACCGCAGCTCCAGAATGGCAACTGAACGATCCCGACGGTAAGCCGGTGAAGCTTTCCGATTTTAAAGGAAAAGTTGTGATCTTAGATTTTTGGGCCACCTGGTGCCCGCCATGCCGAGCCGAGATCCCAGGCTTTATTTCGCTGCAGAAACAGTATGCCGCACAAGGATTGACTGTGGTTGGCGTTTCTCTGGATACTGATGGAGCTTCTGTGGTGAAGGCCTTTGTGAAAAAGGCCGGAATGAATTATCCGATCGTAATTGGCGACGAAAAAATCGCGTCCGATTATGGAGGGATTACCGCTATCCCGACGACGTTTGTCCTGGATCGCAACGGCAACATCGTTACGTCGCATCAAGGCTACGCCAGCCAGGTTGTTTTCGAGTCAGAGATTCGGCCGCTTCTGGAACAAAAGTAACGCCCAAGACAGTAGGGATGAGCTAGTCCAGTGCCAGGTACGGACGATCAGGAGTTCGTACCTACCGTTCGACGGCGCGGCGGATCGACGAACGGGTAGGGCGAAAAACTCGGCGCGCTGCTGGTTTTCTTTCCTTGGCTGAATTTGCAGAGGAAACAACCGTGCCGGCAGCTGACTGCCTCAGTTCGACAACCTATAAATTCTGGCGTCCCAGGGATTCAAGCGAAGCTCGGTGTTCGCTTCTTCTTTTGTGGTTGTGTTTGAAAGAACCAGCGATCTTGCTTTCCGTCCCTTCGGCAACGGAAAGGAGATGGGGTCGCGCGAAAAATTGAGAGCTACAAGGTAACTCTCGGAGCCGAGCGTTCGAGTGTAGGAAAACACGGAAGGATGTTCCGGGTCGATATCGTCGTAGTCACCGTAAATGAACGCGGGTGTGTTTTTTCGCAGTTGGATCAACGCCTGGTAATATTTATAAATGGAGTTGTTGTCGGCGACGGCCTGTTTTGCGTTGATCTCCTGGTAGTTAGGGTTAACGGCAAACCAGGGTTTGTCGGCAGTGGTGAAGCCGGCGTTGGGGGAATCGTCCCATTGCATTGGGGTGCGTGAATGGTCACGGCTTGTTTTCCGGAAGTGATCCAAAAGGTCTTCCGCACTAACCCGGTCGGTCAATACCTCGGCTTTCCAGGTGTTTTTCGCTTCGATATCATCGAATTGCTCGATACCCGTAAAATGATAGTTCGTCATTCCAAGTTCATCACCCTGATAGATAAACGGAGTGCCTTTTGACGTCAGCAGCAGCGTTGCCAGCATCTTGGCGGATGGGATCCGATATTCTGGAGAATCGTCGCCGAAGTGGGAAACCGGACGCGGACTGTCGTGGTTCGATAAATAGACCGTCAGCCAGCTGTGAACGTCTAATCCTTGAGCAAAACGTTTACAGATCGCTTTGAATTTCGGCAACGTCCAAGGTTTCCATCTCCAGCCGTCACGATCGAGTCTCACCAGATCGAAGTGAAAAATCATGTCCAGTTCGTTCCGTCTTTCATCCACCAGCATGGGTGTTTGTTCGAGAGTCACACCGAATGCTTCTCCAACGGTCATAAGGTCGTACTTCGATAACACTTCGCGATGCATCTCCTGCAGATAATCGTGAAGTTTTGGTCCCGCAGCGTAGATATACTCGGGTCGTACACTGTCGCTTTTCGGAAAATTTGGAAACGTTTGATCTTTCGAGATGAACGGAATTACGTCCATGCGAAACCCGTCGATTCCTTTATCGAGCCAGAATTTCATCAGATCATGAACCTCGCTGCGTACGTTTTGATTATCCCAATTTAAGTCGGGCTGTTTTTCCGAAAATAGATGGAGGTAGAATTCGCCGCGTAATTCGTCCTTCTTCCAGGCCGATCCGCCAAACAACGATATCCAATCATTTGGCTCGCGTCCTTCCTTTGGCGCCCGCCAGATGTAATAGTCGGAGTAAGGGTTATCTTTTGATTGGCGACTGGCGACAAACCAGGGATGTTCGTCGCTAGTGTGATTTGCTACTAGGTCAAGAATCAACTTCAGCTTGCGCTGCTTGATCCCGCGCAGCAATTCATCGAAGTCCGCCATGGTTCCGAATTCAGTCATCACCTTCCGATAATCACGGATGTCGTAACCGTTATCCGCGTTGGGCGAGTCGAAGTGGGGACTGAGCCAGATGACATCAACCCCGAGATCCTTGATATAATCGAGCTTGGAAATGATACCGGGCAGATCGCCAATCCCGTCGCCGTTCGAGTCTTTGAATGAGCGGGGATAAATCTGGTAAATGACAGATTCTTTCCACCATTTGCGGAGATAACCATTGACGGTGCGGGTTTTATCGAGACTCGGACTGTTCATGGGAGGGGTAATTTTTTCCAGCGTAGCTTCATTGGGGCAAATGACGCAAGGGGCGCCATCAGACGAATGAGCCTTGATGAAGCTGGCCGAGATCGCTCAGGTTCGACCGGCGAGGGCCGTCGATCGTAATTTTAGTTTAGATAATTTGAACCTGCTAAAACTTCGTGATGCGGCTGACAAATTCGGCAAATTCAGGGTCTTTGCGAGCGGCGGCTAAATTTTGGAGTTGCGACACCTGTTCATTCGAAAACGAGGAACTGGCAGCGGTTCCTGCCCCTTGCGCTTCGGCTGCGATCCGCGCTTCGATGTCGTGGAGCTGGTCAGGGCCGCTCAAGCGAAATGAAATTGCTGAAAGCGGGCCAAATAATAGCGCTCGAGCCAAGTTTGGCCACGCCATTAGATCGGGTTCGACACCCGCTTCCCGCGCGAACACAAGGGCCATGCGATGCATCGCCTGCAGTTGCGATTCTCCCCGCGCGTCCCGGTATGCCGCGATGGCAGCATTCATCTGACTCCGATTGGGAAATGGTCGTATTCCGCTCCAAATATAAGTGATCCAGCGAGCTTGTAGTTCCAGTGGTGGAAGATAAGGTCCCGTTTGTTCCCACAGACCAAGGAAAGCCAGGCCGGGTAAGTCCGGATGAAACGTGAATTTGTACAAGTTGGCATGCAGAGTGTCCAGATCGAGGAGATCAGCGATTGCGGGACTCAAAAATGGGATACTCAACTCAAAGCCAGTACCTAAGATGATCGCATCAAACTCTTCCCGGGTTTCGTCGCTGAACCGAACGTTTCGGCCCTGGACCTCCCGAATCCAGGACTTAACGGCAATCCGTCCTTCGGCAACCAACGGCAGGAAATGCTGGCTCAATGCCCGTCCTACGGTTAAGAAATCACCGGCCGGTCTGAACGCACCAAACTGCTCCGGATTGCCAAACACCCGGAGGATGTAGTCCTGCGTTTTCTCGCACAGCCGTTCACGAGGAGTCACCTCGGCGTTAAGCGCAGCAAAGCGGTTAAACGCCAGTACATCGCTTGGTACACCGGCTACGAGCTTTTGCATGACGTAGCGTTGGCGGCGATAGGTTGATACGACGCGCGAGGCGCCAAACATTGCCAAGTCGCTTGCGATTTCGAGCGCGCTGATGGCGCAACCAATCACAAGAACGCGCTTGCCGCGGAAACTCTCCGGATCCTTATATCCAAAACTGTGGAGCACGCCACGCTGGCCGCAAAACGAGTCGAGCCCAGGCAGTGCCGGGACCAGGGGTTTGTTGAAGCGGCCGGAGGCCACAACGACATACGGAAAAACTTCGCGCTTCTCTTGTGCGCGGTTGGATTGTACCAGCCATCCAGCGCCTTGCGGGTTCCGCTCAATTAATTCGACGCGGGTGCCAAAGCGAACCTGCGGAAGAATCTCGAATCGCTCTGCATAACGCTTCAAATACGCAAGGATTTCCGTGTTGGATGGAAAAATCGCAGCTGATTCTAAAGCGAGATCGCTGAAACAGGTTAGCCACCGGCTTGTGTTGGTCACCATCGAAGGCCAGATGCCACTGTGAGGAGAGCGAGCATTCCACTGTCCCCCAATGTCATCGTTCTGCTCAAAGACCACCGGCTCGAACCCGTGATGTTTGAGATACCTTGCTGCCACTAAACCACCAGGACCGCTTCCAATGATGGCAACCCGGCATCGTGAAAGCGGTTGGCCAGCCAACCTGTCACGAGATACGACTTCGTTCATAGCCTGTTCTTTGTGGTTTTAAGAGCGATACCTAAACCAACTTTTGCACTGGCAATCATCAGCGATGCGTAGATTTTTCATACGGAAATCTTCTTGTCATCGAGAGTTGCGTTTGAGCCTGTTTCGCCCCATGACTTTGGCCGCCTACAAATGCCGGTATCGTGACGACCTTCAATTAGATGCGACACGCACGACGCGGCTCAAACCGGCGCGTACGAGTTGAAGGTAAAAAAGCAAGCGCCCCGAGTTTTTTGCCCTACCGATCTGCCGCAACGGCACGACCTATCGATGCGCTCGTTCTTCACGCTTTCTCGATCGGCAGACGCTAGAAAGTGCCAGGGGTGGCGACCCCTTCGGCCTCGCAAGCGAGGCAGCGCTCCACGGGTGGCGACCTCTTCGGTGTCCAGGTTATCGTTTTTTCAGCATTTCGCGCCCGCGCTTGATTTTCTTAAACGAAACCTCCGATTTCGTTTCGATTTTTGTATAAAATACCTGAGATACTTATTAATTGAAACCATGCCGCTAAGCGCGATAGAGTGTCGATTATTTTATGACTAAACGCGTAACCCAGGCTAGCAACTCTGCTGTCGGCGTATCCGAGCGAAATGGCGTTGGCGCGGTGATTAGCGGGAAGAACCTGACCCTGAAGTCTGTCGCCGATTTGGTTGAGTCGAAGGCACAACTAAAGCTGGATCCCGAGGCTTTTGACGTGGTCAAACGTTCGCGCGCCATCGTGGAGAAGCGAGCGACCGATGAAAAGGCGCTGTACGGGATTAACACCGGGTTTGGGGCGCTCGCGCATGAACGTATTCCGGCGAATGACCTAGAGCGTTTGCAGCAAAACCTGATCCTTAGTCACGCGGTAGGCGCCGGGGACGAAGTTCCTGCAGAAATCGTTGCGCTGATGCTGCTCTTCAAGGCCAACGGATTGGCGGTTGGGCTCTCTGGCGTGAGGCCGGTGATCATTGATTACCTGATCCGGTTCTATAACGAAGCCGTCTATCCCATCGTTTATACCAAGGGCTCTTTGGGGGCTTCGGGTGATTTGGCGCCTTTGGCGCATCTTACCTTACCGATGATTGGCCTGGGTGAAGTGTACCGCGGTCAGGCGCGGATGCCGGCAGGACAAGTGCTAAAGGAGCTCGGTCTTCCTCCGCTGCAGTTGGAGGCGAAAGAAGGACTTGCTCTCATCAATGGTACGCAATTCATGACGGCTTACGCGGTCCATTGTCTGCTCCGGATTCAACAATTGCTAGTGACCGCAGATGTTGTTGCCGCGATGACGCTCGAGTCAATCAGGGGCAGTGCAGCGCCGTTCGACGCCAGAGTTCATGAGGCGCGCCCGCATCCCGGACAAAAGAAGGTTGCGGCCAGAATGCGGCAGCTCTTACGCGGGTCCCAGATATTGCCTTCCCATATCGATTGCCCCAAAGTCCAGGATCCCTATTCGATTCGTTGTGTGCCGCAGGTTCACGGAGCAGCCTGGGAGTCATTTGAGCATGCCAGACAGGTAGTCGAGCGAGAGCTAAATTCGGCTACCGATAATCCGCTGGTGTTCGCTGATGGCGACATTGTGAGCGGAGGTAACTTCCATGGTCAAGTACTGGCCTTTATTCTGGATTACCTGGCGATCGCGGCTGCAGAGATGGCCTCGATTTCCGAGCGCCGCTTATTTTTGTTATTGGGAGGAGACACGCTGGGGGAAATCAAATTGCCGAAGCTTTTGATGAAAGATACCGGTCTCAACTCCGGGTTTATGCTACCTCAATACCTGGCCGCGGCATTGGTGTCTGAAAATAAGATACTCGCTCATCCGGCATCGGTTGACTCCATCCCCAGTTCACTAGGCCAAGAGGATCATGTTTCCATGGGCGCGACGGCAGCTACGAAGCTTGTTGAGATAGTGGAGAATGCCGAAACCGTGCTTGCGATCGAACTGATGAGTGCGGCTCAAGCGTTGGACTTTATTCACCCGTTGAAAGCAGGCGAAGGCATAGAAGCCGCGCATGCGGAATTTCGGAAGTATATTTCGTTCGCCGAGTCGGACCGTCTGTTTCATGATGATATTCAGATCGCACTGCAGATTTTGCGATCCGGGAAAATAGTGAAAGCGGCGGAGTCAGCGGTTGGGGTATTGTCCTAATCGTTCTCGTACTCGTCGTCGTCCTCGAGCGTGTGGTGGGGCGAGCGAGTGATGGAGCGATTCGGACGTGGCGACGAGGCGAGGGAGGGGGCCAAAAGCCTGAGATTCAGTTCGCAAATTAATGGGAAGAACAGAGCGTACCGAGGACGAGGACGACGACGAGTACGAGGACGATAAAAGATCCTGTAACCCTTATGACAATGAACCCAGTTCGCGCTCCACGAGGCAAAAAGATCAGCTGCAAGGCATGGCCGCAAGAAGCTGCTCTTCGCTGTTTAATGAACAATCTGGATCCGGACGTGGCGGAACGACCGGATGAATTGATCGTTTACGGTGGCCGCGGTAAAGCAGCGCGGAACTGGGATTGTTTCCACGCGATTGTGCGCGAGCTACAGAGATTGGGGAACGATGAGACTTTGCTGGTCCAGTCTGGCAAACCGGTGGCCGTGTTCCGTACCCACGATGAAGCGCCTCGAGTCTTAATTGCGAACTCGAATCTGGTGGGTGCTTGGTCGAATTGGTCGACATTTGATCGTTTGGAGAAGGCCGGGTTGATCATGTACGGACAGATGACGGCGGGGAGCTGGATCTATATTGGTTCACAGGGAATTGTGCAGGGCACATTCGAGACGTTTGCGTCGGTGGCTAAACGGCATTTCGGCGGTGAGTTGGCCGGGAAATTGGTGGTCACCGGAGGACTCGGTGGGATGGGGGGAGCCCAGCCTTTGGCGATCACGTTGAACGGAGCCGTTTGTCTCGCGATCGAGGTTGACCCACGCAGGATCCAGCGCCGAGTCGACACTGGTTATTGTGATCGCATTTCCTATAACCTCGATGAAGCGATTGGTTGGTGTGATAACGCGCGACAAAAGAAGGAAGCGTTTTCAGTCGGGTTAGTTGGAAACACCGCGGAGATTTTGCCGGAGCTGGTTCGGCGCGGCCTGGTAGTTGATGTAATCACTGACCAGACCAGCGCGCATGATCCTTTGATTGGTTATATTCCTAAAGGACTAACGCTGGAGGCAGCGGAACAACTCCGGCAAACCGATCCCACTGCGTACGTTGAACGATCGATGGCCTCCATGGCCGAGCATGTTGACGCAATGCTGGCTCTGCAGCGGCGCGGCGCTATTGCTTTCGATTACGGCAACAATCTCCGAAAACAAGCTTACGATGCCGGTTGTGAAGATGCTTTCTCGATCCCAGGGTTTGTTCCCGAATATATCCGGCTCCTATTCTGCGAGGGTAAAGGACCGTTTCGTTGGGTAGCGCTGTCCGGTAACCCTGATGATATCCGCAAGACCGACGAGCTGGCTCTTAAGCTTTTTCCTGATGACCCGACGCTAACCCGTTGGTTTCGCCTGGCCCGAAACAAAATCCAGTTTCAGGGATTGCCTTCGCGAATCTGCTGGCTTGGTTACGGCGACCGAGCTCGGATGGGGTTGGCGATGAATGAGATGGTCCGTCGCGGTGAACTGGACGGACCGGTTGCGATCGGCCGGGATCATCTGGATACCGGTTCGGTCGCATCGCCGTTTCGAGAAACGGAAGCAATGAAAGATGGATCGGATGCCATCGCTGATTGGCCGATCTTGAATGCACTCTTAAATACTGCTGGCGGTGCTACGTGGGTGTCGGTGCATCATGGCGGTGGAGTTGGAATGGGATATTCGTTGCATGCGGGACAGGTGACGGTTGCGGATGGAACCGAGCTGGCCGACCGGCGATTGGAGCGGGTTCTAACCAACGACCCCGGCATCGGCGTCGCGCGACATGTGGATGCCGGTTATGACGAGGCGAAGCAAACGGCGCGGGAGAAGGGAATCCGGACACCGCTAGTATAAGCGATCGGGCGAAAGGGCGCACCGGCGAATCGGCGATTGGGAGTGCTCGGCGAAAGAAGCAGCTCGCAGAATGCAAAAGCCACATTATTATATCGCTAAAATATTGTGTTATGGGTGCGAATAAGACATTTTCGCGACCAGCACGTGTATCAAGGGGGAAAGGCTTTGGTGATGGAGATATTCGAAGTTTCAAAGACCTTTCCAGTAGAAGAGCGTTATGCGTTGACCGATCAGGTCAGGAGGTCCTGTCGTTCGTTCTGCGCTAATCTGGCTGAGGCCTGGAGAAAAAGGCGATACCCTGCAGCATTCGTCTCGAAACTGAATGACGCGGAGACTGAGGCAAGTGAAACGCAGGTGCACGTCGAGATTGCACTCTGGCATCGGTACATCGACCAAGCGACCTTTGAGAGTCTAGGCGACGCATGTGACAAAATTATCGCACAAATTGTTAAAATGATTGATCAGGCTGACAAATGGGTGATCAAAGTTCCTTCAAAAGTGCGACGGCGAGCGTAGCGACAAACAGTCAATCGCCGGTGCGCCCATTCGCCCATTCGCCGTTT